>JAYSZT010000032.1:0-12935 GCA_043737915.1 Acidobacteriota bacterium | reverse complement strand
CCTGACTGTTAGAATTAAACGAATAGTTGTTATTCGCAACGTTTTTTTAATATTGGCGTAAGAGTAGATGTATTCGTAAAAGTTTCATAACAGGGTTTCCATAACAGAGTTCTCATAACAAAATGGCACAGAATATTGTTTTTTCGATAATTATTTTTCTGCTTTCAGGAGCATCTGCATTCGTCTTTGGTCAGACACCGACGGTGAGCGTGAAGCCGTCAGTGATCGTCGGTGACGTCGTGACGATCGATCAGACGAAGATCGTCATCAATGCTAAGACAGGCGCCGTTGATGTCGCCCTGACAGACAAGACCGAATTCAAGCGTGTTTCCGCTGAGAATCCGACGCTTAGCGCGGCGACGGCATCCGCAAAGACCGACATTGTTGTCGGTGACCGTTTGATGGTGACCGGAATTTTGGCGGTGGACGGAAAGTCGATACCGGCTCGGGCGGTATACTTGATGGCCAAATCTGACATTGCTCAAAAACAGGCGAAAGAAAGCGAAAGATGGAAAACCCGCGGTATTACAGGGCGTGTGACGACTGTTAATATCCAAAGCGGCCAGATCACGCTCGAGGTCGCAGGTGCGATGGGTGCGACGTCGACCACGGTCGTAACGCCGAAAGAGGGAGCGAAATTCAAGCGTTATGCACCTAATTCGGTAAAGTTCGATGAAGCGACGACGAGTTCGATATCAGATATCGGTAAAGGCGATATTGTGCGTGCAGTCGGCGACAAGAGTGCCGACGGGACAACATTTGCCGCGGAAGAACTGCTGTCGGGAGCGTTTCAAACGATCGCAGGAACTGTAAAATCCATTGACGTTGCAAAGAACGAAATCGTGATAGCTAACCTTCAGACAAAGAAAGATGTCACGATCTCGCTCGGAATTTCGTCGGTGTTGAAGAAATTCCCGGCTGAAATGGCGGAACGCATGGCCGGTGCACAGGCGGGCGGCGGTATGGCCAGGCCGGCGGGTCAAGGCGGAGCAACGCCGGTCGGACAGGCCGTGCCTCCGACGGGACAAGGTGGTCAGGGCGGAGCAGCTCCGGCCGGAGCAAATCCGGGCGGCGGACGTCCGGGCGGTTTCGGCGGCGGGCGAGCCGGCGGTGGAAACATCGACGATATGCTCGAACGCTTTCCAAATATTACCGCTGCGGATCTGAAGGTCGGCGATATGATCGCTGTATCGAGCACGAGAACGACAAACGTCGAACGCATTACGGCGATCAAACTCCTTGCCGGAGTGGAGCCTTTCCTGCGTCTCGCCCAGAGAACATCGGGCCGACCGGGCGGTGGCCAAGGAGCCGCACAGACCGGATTTCAGATTCCGGGCCTCGACGGCATCAGCATTCCTTAATTTTAATAAACTTATAATACCGGCCGCGAAAGCGGCCAAACTCATTAATTAGGCAGGCAATCATGAAATTTTTTAGAACACTTTTATTCACCGCACTAATCGCAAGTATTGCGAGCGTGCCGGCTTTTGCACAGGCTCCCGGCAGCGTGGGCGGTCAGGTCAACGATTCGCTCGGTGCGAGCGTCGTCGGTGCGACAGTCACGGCCGTCGGGGCGGACGGCAAGACACGGCAATCGATCAGTAATGACCGAGGCGAATTTTCGATCTCTGGGCTTGCTCCGGGCACGTACACGATCAAAGCGATCGCCCCGAAATTCGCTCTTTACGAGAACGCTGAGGTGGCGATCACGGCCGGCGAAAAAAACGAGCTGTTTATCGTTTTGACGATCGCCGGAGTTGAGGAAAACGTGGACGTGTCGAACAACGAGACGGTGTCGACGGATGCGGACAACAATGCCGGAGCGACGGTACTAAAAGATAAAGACCTCGAGGCCCTGCCCGATGATCCGGATGAACTTGCGGCCGCCTTGCAGGCACTCGCGGGGCCGTCTGCCGGACCGAATGGCGGACAGATCTACATCGACGGATTCACAGGTGGAAATCTGCCGCCGAAGGAATCGATCCGTGAGATCCGCATCAATCAAAATCCGTTCTCAGCCGAATTCGACCGGCTCGGTTTTGGGCGTATCGAGATATTGACGAAGCCGGGTTCCGACAAGATCCGTGGGTCGGCATTCGGGAATTTCAACGACGAAAGCCTGAACTCGCGCAACCCATTTGCATCTAACCGGGCACCGAGCCAGACGAGATTCTTTGGCGGTAACGTTTCAGGCCCGCTCCAGAAAGGGAAGTCGTCATTTTTCTTTGATATCAGCAACCGCGATATCGACAGCAACACTGTGGTCAATGCACTGATCCTCGATCCTTCGCTGAACGTCGTTCAGTTAAATCAGGATTTTAAGGTGCCGACGCGACGGTTTGCGATCCGTCCACGTTTCGATTACGCGATCAATGACAAGAATACATTGGTCGTGCGGTACGAATATGATCGATCGAGTACGATGAATCAAGGTGTCGGCGATACGTCGCTGCTCAGTCGGGCATTTAACACAAAGAGCTTCGGCCACGAATTTCGTGTCACGGAGACGGCGATCCTCAACCCGAAAACGGTCAACGAAACTCGTTTCTCATACGATTTTGATAAGCGTTCGCAGGTCGGTGACAATTCGATCCCGACGATCAACGTTTCGGCAGCATTCACCGGCGGCGGTTCGCAGATCGGTACCAGCTTTAACCGCAACAGACAATGGGAACTGCAAAACTATACGACGACGGCATTCGGAGCAAGACTGCAGCATTCGGTGAAATTCGGTGTTCGAGTAAGAAACGTAAATATCGATGACCGCTCGGAGAACAATTTCGGCGGAACATTTATTTTCCCGGGTGCTTCGGAAGTCAGATCACCGGCCGGTTGTACGCCGGTGGGGCCGGGCTGTACGGTCGTAAATGCCGCTCTCTCGCCGCTCGATCAATATCGCGGCAAACTGCAGGGCCAGGCCGGATCGCGATTTAACCCAACGCAGTTCACGATCGCCGCGGGGAATCCGTTGGCGTCGATCTCGCAAACTGATGTCGGTCTGTTCTTTACAGATGATTGGCGTATCTCGCCGGCACTAATGCTGAGCTTTGGTTTGCGGTACGAGGGTCAGACGAATATCAGCGACAAGATGAATTTTGCACCGCGTTTCGGTTTTGCCTGGTCGCCGGGTGCCGGTGGTGCGAAGGCTCCGAAGACAGTTTTACGCGGCGGTGCGGGCATTTTCTATGACCGATTTAACGAGAATAATTCATTGCAGGCGGTCAGATTTGACGGTGTGAGCCAATTGAATCTGGTTGTTAGTGCGAATGAGACCGACCCGGTTCGTCGGGCGGCAGCACTTACCCTATTGGCTCAACCGATATTCACTGTGAACGGCGTGGTGAACGTGCCAACAGCGGCTCAGATAAGTGCAGTATTGCCGGTTTCAAGTACGATCAGGACGGTCGATGACGGATTGCAGGTGCCGTACACGATCCAGGGAACGCTTGGAATTGAACGGCAGTTGCCATTTAAGACGACGCTGGCAGCATTCTATATTGCGTCGCGAACCGTGCATCAGATCCGGACGCGGAACATCAATGCTCCGATCTGTCCGCTACAGATCAATTGCTTCAGTGCTCCGCGGCCGAATCCGACGCTTGGCAATATCTACGAGTATGAATCAAGCGGCACGAATCAACAGAATCAGGTGATCATCAATTTTCGAAATAACCTGAGCACGAAGGTTTCGCTTTTCGGCAACTACCGTCTGGGATTTGCGAATAGTGATACGGACGGCGGATTTCCGGCTTACACATACGATTTTACGAATGAGTATGGACGATCATCGTTCGACGTTCGGCATAATTTCTTTATCGGCGGGAATGTAAACCTGCCCTGGAAAGTTTCGCTGAGCCCGTTCATCTCGGCGAGTTCGGGACGGCCGTTCAACATCACACGCGGCGTGGATCTGAATGGCGACGCTCAATTTACCGAACGCCCGACGTTCGCAGATCTCGGCATTCGATGTACTGAGCTGAATCTTCGGGCGAAGTTTTGCGACATATCGGGACAGGATCCGAATGCGATCATTCCGCGAAACTATGGACAGGCTCCAAGCTTTTTCAGTGTTAATATGCGTGTCAATAAGACATTCGGATTTGGCAAATCGGCTGAACCGGCGAGAGGAGCAGGAGGCGGTCAGGGCGGCGGTGGAATGATGGGCGGCGGAATGATGGGCGGCGGCCCGGGTGGTCCAAGAGGCGGCGGCGGCGGCGGGATGTTCGGCGGCGGCGGTGATGCTCGAAAGCCCTATAATCTAAACGTCGGGATCAATTTTTCCAACCTTTTAAATAATGTAAACTTCGCACCGCCGATCGGTTCGCTCAGTTCCAGCCGCTTTGGTCAATCGACCAGTATACAGTCCGGATTTGGTGGATTTGGCGGCGGCGGAAGTAGTTCGAATCGCCGGGTGGAATTGCAGTTGAGATTTAGCTTCTAGGTCTCACTCACTGCTTCGGTAGAAAATAGAAAGGGAATGGAGGTCGAATGAACTTCTGTTCCCTTTTTCTCTTTAAGATGTGAGATATTAATTATATGAAAAAGTTTCTTGCGATCGTTGGTTTATTGCTCGCGGTTTCGGTCATCGGGTTTGGACAGGGTGCAGACGGGCCGAAGACGGCAGCGGCGGTAAAGGTTGCTACGGCGGAGACTCCGCTCGACGTTGCGAATGCAGCACTTGCGGCTCATGGCGGCGATAAGTTGAAGAAAATGAAAACGCTAGTGCTGAAAGGCTCGGCGGACGTAACGAGCTTTAATCAGGCGATACCGGCGACGTTCATCACGATCATCTCGGGCGATAAATATTATTACGAGATCAATAATCCGTTTCAGCCTCTGAAGCAGGTATTTGATGGTAAAGATACGTTCTCGTCGATCCAGGGATTTTCCCTGCCGCCGATAACGAGCCTTGGCTTTCCGCTTTTGCCGAAGGTTGGAGACACCGGATACGTCGTTTCGGCACCGGTTGAGGTCAAGGGAAAGGCAAAGCGGAGGGGTTTTCGGATAACCTCGCCGGAAGGGTTTTATACAGATTTTTTTGTCGATGAAAAGACCAGTCAGATCAAGGGCTACGAATCGAGCTATGATGTCGGCGGACGAACCGTGACGACATCGGTCGAGGTTGATGAAATGCAAACTGTTGACGGAGTAGTCGTTCCGAAAAAGTATTCGCAACGGTTCGATCTCGGGCAGATGACCGCCTATGCAAGCTTTAAGTCAAAGGAAATACTGATCAACTCTGAGGTTAAAGACGAGATCTTTGCGATGCCGAGGTAGGTGTGAGTTACTGAGTTAGTTGAGTTTCGGAGTTGCAGAGTCAAGAGAGATTTTTCATTGATAATTCGAAAATTCGAAACTTCGAAACTTCGAAACTCCTTTTCATTTCGCGAAACGGCTGTTTTTCCACCAGGCGATAGTTCGGGTGAGGCCTCCTTCGAGGCCGACTAGTTCTTGATAGCCAAGATGCTCGATTGCTAGTGCGTTGTCGGCCTGTGAGTGTTTTACATCACCGTTTCGGGCCGGCAGGTAGTCGGCGGAAACGTCACTCTTTCCCGTGATCTTCTTTAGAACATCAAGCAGTTGATTAAGCGAAACGCGTTCGCCGTTGGCGACGTTCATCGTCTGACCGATGCCGGTTACTGCCTGCGACGCTTTGATATTGGCATCGACGACATTGGCGATGAAGGTGAAATCACGCGACTGTTCGCCGTCGCCGTAGATAACCGGCGTCGTGCCCTTGAGCAAGGCATCGATAAAGCGGGAAATGACGCCTGAGTACATCGACGAAGGATTTTGCCTCGGTCCGAAGACGTTGAAATAGCGAAGAGCGACCGTCTCGAGCCCGTAGACATTGTTGAACGTGCGGCAATAGAGTTCGCCGGTGAGCTTCGCGACGGCGTACGGCGAGAGAGGGTCGGCTTTCATTGTTTCGACCTTTGGCAAGGTCGGTTGGTCGCCGTAGGCTGAACTCGAAGCGGCGTAGATCAAACGCCGGACGCCAAGTTCCTTCGCTTTCAATAAAATGTTAAATGTTCCGTCGACGCACACGCGGTGTGTCTCACCCGGATTCTCGACCGATAGGGGAACACTCGGCAACGCCGCCTGGTGAAAGACGATCTCCGCACCCGTCATCGCGCGCTTTACGGCGTCGTCATCATTAATGTCACCTTCGACAAATTCAAAGTCTCCCGAGATCTCGTCCAGGTTTTCACTGCTGCCGGTCGAGAGATCGTCGAGTATGGACACGCGGGCACCTTGCCGGATCAATTCGTCGGCGAGATTAGATCCAATAAAACCTGCACCGCCTGTGACGAGGACTTTCGTAGTTAGAGACATAATTTCTTTACCGAAGTTTCTTACCCAAATTAGTGTATAGAAAAGGTGAGCAAGTATGTTCGCTCACCTTTTCGAGTTCATCTGCGACTATCGGCCGACGCCGACGTATTCGAAGCCGAGTTCGCGCATATCCTTTGGTTCATAGATGTTGCGAAGGTCGGCGATCTTTGGCGACTTTAATAGTTGTTTGACCCTTTCGAGATCGAGTGCCCGGAATTGATTCCACTCGGTGACGATGATCATCGCATCAGCACCGGATATGGCGTCGTATTCGTCCGCCGCGTACTCGATACCTTCGATGAAGTGACGAGACTCTTCCATCGCGACCGGATCGTAAGCCTTGACTGATGCTCCGAGCTTGATCATCTGAGCGATGATGTCGATCGCCGGCGATTCGCGCATGTCATCGGTCTCGGGTTTGAATGAAAGGCCAAGGACTGCGATCTGCTTTCCGCTGAGGCAGCCGACGAGCTTTTCGATCTTAGGGATCATTGCATCACGTTGACGCTCATTGGCTTCGATGACGGCATCTACGATGCGGGTCTCGACGCCGAATTGGTCAGCAACGGTTGTGAGGGCACGTGTATCCTTGGGGAAACAAGAACCGCCATAACCCGGGCCGGGATGCAGGAATTTCCGCCCGATGCGTTTGTCCATTCCCATGCCGCGGGCAACGTCGTGGACGTCGCAACCGATCGCGTCGCAGAGATTCGCAACTTCGTTGATGAACGTGATCTTTGTTGCGAGGAATGCATTCGCGGCGTATTTGATCAGTTCGGCGGCCTCGAGCGAAGTGATCACGATCGGCGTTTCGATCAGGAAGAGCGGGCGATAGAGGTCTTTCATGACGTCGATCGCTTTGTCTTCGTTACTGCCGATGACGACGCGGTCGGGCCGCATAAAATCTTCGATGGCGGCACCTTCACGTAGAAACTCGGGATTCGAGGCAACGCCGAAGTCAGTCTCGACCTTTAGATTTTCGGCGACGAAATCACGGAGCCATTTACCGGTGCCGACGGGAACGGTAGATTTTGTGACGAGTACTTTATAACCATTCATCGACTCGGCTACGTCCTTGGCCGCCTGCCGATAGTAGCTCATGTCGGGCGTTCCGTCAGGTTGCGGTGGAGTGCCGACAGCGAGGAATACGACGAGGGCACCTTCGACTGCCGATTTGATGTCGGTTGTAAAATGAAGCCGTCCGGCGGCAACATTCTTAGCGACGACCTTTTCGAGACCGGGCTCGTAGATCGGGATAATACCGTTATTAAGCTTCTCGATCTTTGAAGCGTCAACATCCACACACGTAACATCAACGCCAAACTCGGCGAAGCACGCTCCGGAAACCAAACCGACGTAACCTGTTCCAATAACTGCGATATGCATATCAATTAATAGTGTAAAACTTAGTAAAAATTACAGACTTGTTAAATAATTCACAAATTCAAACAAAAGATTGCGGGTCACGTAAACATACATGACCCGCAACATTCAAAACCAATGGTTTGAAACTATCGAACCGGGCTGACGATGATCGTGCCGCCGCCGATTGTCGTGTCTTTCTTCCTTGTTCCAAAGAAGATTCCAGCACCAGCAACGCCTGCAGCTACAAGAAGAAGCCAAGGCCATCCGGCTACAGCAACCTTAGGAGCTGAATCAGGACGTAGGCAAGGCTTGCAACCGGCCTGTGCGAGATCGCCGGCGGTTGCTGAGGTTCCTGCAACAACCTGCTTGTCGCTTGTGCCTTCACGCATCGTGACCAGACCTGAGGTCGTGTCGACGTGTGTGTGTGAGCATTCTGCTTCAACCGTGAAGTTGTTTGCCTGACCGGCGTCAGCGATGACAGTTGCGTTCTTTGACGTGACTGTTGTTGCGACACCTGCCGCGTCCGCTACGCGAACTTTACCTTCGTTGAGGATTCCCGTGATGCTTGTTTCGGTAAAGTTAAGAGTAAGACTTGAATCAGCAAGTACTTCGATCCTCCCGGTTTTGCCGATGTTGACGATAGCACTGGAATCAGCACCAGTAACGATCGAACTGCCTGAAAGAATCGTAGCATTTGAAACTGCAGCCTGTCCGTTGACGGTGACCTGCCCGATGACGGTGATCTCGCCTACCGTGTTGACCGGAGCGGCTAGAGCAACTGCCGAAGTCACACACCAGACAGCTGCGAGTGTGATCAATGTTGTGAATTTTCGAAAACTATTTTTGCCGAACATTTGAGTTATAATCCTCCTGAATCATTCCTTTTGAGATAATTGACCGGTCGCACCATATTAATGTAACGACCGGTCGTATAAAATTTATCGGGTCGGGCTAACGACTGTGCCGTTGCCGCCGAGTTGGTAGTCGTTGTTGGATGTTGCGGTAGCGATCAAGATACCGGCCGCTGCTCCACCAAAAACCAATGCCCAGAGCCACCATGCTCCGCCTTTCTTTTCGTCGTCGTCTTTGTCCTGTGCAGGGGCGGTCGTTGCCGACTCGCCAGTCTTTAGAACTGAAGACTTGCCCGCGACGTTTACATTAACGCTGTTAGCGGACTTAAGTGCGGTCACTTTGCCTGACGCTAGTTCGACATTGACTGCTTTTCCGTCAAAAGCAACAGTGATAGCAGAGTTAGCACCAACTTCGATCGTACCGGCAGTGCCGAAATCGATAGTTGCACTGGAACCCTGAGTCGAGATCGTGCTTAAGGTGAAAATCGTACGGCCGCTCTTTGCTGCCTGACCATTTACCGTAACCGATTCGGTGCCGTTTACGACAAGTTCGCCGGCCGCTTTGCTTCCGCTAGCCAAAGCTACCATTGAGTATGTTGCGAGTATCGCAACCATAAGGCACATCGATGTTGCCTTTCTAATCCACAGTTTGCTATTCATAGTTCTCCTCTGTATCGCCTCAAATCAATAATTTCAAAATTCAAACCTTTCAATCTTATACGCGAACTCAAGGTCAATGTCAATAAATACGACCCAATTCGCGCAAAAACAAAAAAAATATAGCTCGCGTTGCTTATCAAATATATAAGCTAAGATTTGAGCCTTATTTATAGCACAGTTCCACTTTGTTTCAAATCCAAATGGTGACAAACTCTCAACTTCGTAGAATTTTCTATCGTTGGCAAGTCAGTCGGCGTCCGATCTGCTAAACAGTGCGTCCTTTGATGTTGCCGAAAATTTCGTTTTTTGTTCTAATTTCGACAGCTAAATTTTTAATCGGAGTGTAATAGTTATATGAAGGGTTATATAGGGCTGAAATTGATTTTAGTGTTTGTTGCCGCTTTTCTTGCCGTTTCCTGCTCGGGAACCGCATCGAACGGCACCGCCGGTGCCCCGGGAGCGAAGAAAGTGAAGATCGGTTTTGCGATGGCAACGGTCAAAGAAGAGCGTTGGCAGCGAGACCGAACGGCTTTTGAAGCCCAGTGCAAGAAACTGGATGTCGATTGCGTCGTCACCGTCGCCGACAATAGTTCAGACCGGCAGGCGAACGATGTCGATAATTTGCTTACACAAAAGGTCGATGTGATCGTCATTGCTCCGCAGGACGCGACGCAAGCAGCCTCGATGGTTGCCAAGGCTAAGGCTCAGGGCGTCCCGGTCATCAGCTACGATCGACTTATCAATTCAGACAAGATCGACCTTTATATTTCGCATCAGGTTCCGGTCATCGGTCGAAAGATCGCTGAATACGCACTGAAAAATGCTCCGAAAGGCAATTACGTGATGGTTTATGGTTCGTCGACCGATAATAACGCGAGCATCATGAAGAAGGAGCAACTGGCTGTTCTCCAACCGGCGATCGATCGCGGAGATATTAAAATTGTCGGTGAACAATTCATCCAGGATTGGAAACCGGAGTTGGCTCTGAACTTCGCCGAGAACGCGTTGACGCAGAATAACGATAATGTTCAGGCATTCGTCGTTTCAAATGACGGTATGGCCGGCGGCGTTGTGAGTGCTCTAGGTAAAAAGAATCTCGCCGGGAAAATACTCGTGACCGGGCAGGACGCGGATAAAGGCGGATTGAAGAGCATCGCGGAAGGCAAGCAGTCGATGACCGTTTATAAGCCGATCATTCCGCTCGCAAATGCCGCAGTTGAGGCTGCGATCAAGCTCGCGAAGAAAGAGACTTTGCAGACAACACCATTCATGAACGATGCCATTAAGAAAGAGATCCCGGCTATCCTGCTTGAAGTAACTACGGTGGATAAGGCGAATCTGATGGACACTGTGGTGAAAGACGGATACGCTACGTTCGAAGATGTTTACAAAAACGTGCCGGAAGCCGACAGGCCGAAACGATAGACCGATAAAAGGAATATTATTCAATGGATAAGGTTGTTTTGGCACTTGATCTGGGAGGCACGAATGCGCGGTTTGCGGCCGTGCTTCCGGATGGTTCGATCCTGACCCGGATGCGCGTTCGCACTCCGAAAACTGACGATGGCGATCAGATCCTTGGGATGATCGTCAACAGTTTTCAGTCGATCCGTAACGAGACCGCCGGGCGTTATGAGGCGGTCGCAATCGCGGCTGCCGTTCCGGCGACCATCAGGGCGACCGACGGAATTCTGGCGGAACTGCCCAATTTGCCGGCTCTCGAAGGCGTGGATATCAGTGCGGTTTTACGCGAAGGCCTCGGGCTGAAGACTTATCTCGAAAATGATGCCACCGCGGCAACCATCGGTGAACATTGGATGGGAGCGTCGAAAGGCGTTGCTAACGTCATCGGTGTGACGCTCGGTACGGGCGTCGGTGGCGGATTGATCATTAACGGAATGCCGTTTCGCGGGAAGGACGGAACCGCGGGTGAGATCGGTCACGTCTGTGTCGAACCGGAAGGTCATCCGTGCGGATGCGGCAGTCGCGGGTGTGTCGAACAGTACTCGTCGGGCACGGCAATTATTCGAATGGCACGCGAAGCCGGGCTGAATGTTTCCTCATCGTGGGACGTCTACGAACTCGCGATGGACGGCGATGAAAAGGCGGCGGAAGTTTTTTCGACAATGGGAAAATATCTCGGGATCGTATTCGCCGGTCTCGTGAATGTTTTGAATCCGGAGATGTTTGTGATCGGCGGCGGCGTCGCCGGCGGCTGGGATCTTTTTATCCACCGGGTCGAGCAAGAGGTGATCGAGCGGGCATTCCGCGATCCGGCAAGGCGTGCTAAGATCGTGCGCGCCGCCCTTGGCGAAGACGCGGGCATTCTCGGTGCCGCACGAGTCGCATTCGATCAGATGGCTTAACTTGGGCGATGGCGACGTGAGTTATGGATACATTTCATAAAATACTTGTAAAGGTTTTCGAGGCGACTGGCGGGAAGGAAACCGTCGATGTCGATCTCATCGACATTATCAAGCGCGAAGGCTATTTCCCGAGTGCCGATCAGATCGTCAGCCATTTGAAAGGCGAAAGCTGGGTCACTGATTCGCGTGATAAACTCGTCAGACTGACTCACTGGGGAATCGCCGAGGCCAAAAAGGTCGGTTCGGCAAAGCCTGACGCCGCCCGCATTGTCGAGCGCGAATCTAATCGATTGCTTGGTGAAACGCGGTCGTTAAGCGTGGTGATCGAAGAATTTATCGCCGACCCCACGCCAGCAAAGCTCAAATCTGTCGAGGCCAAATATGGCGAAATGGGCGAGATCGTAAAGAAGGTTCGTGACGCCATGTGATGCTGAAAGCTCTTTCGGAAATACAGTTCATAAAATTATCTCGTCGGGGAACGACGGATTAGGGTGAAAAATAAGGGTATGGGTGGTCGCAGAACGAAAATTTCCTTTGTCGCGTTACTAATGTTTAGCATCGGCGTCTGCACTGACACTTACCTTCGGGCAAACGTCGGGCCCACGTGTTTTGGATGCAGCACGGTCGAGTGTCGCATCGTGTTTGTGGCAGATAATCCGAGCATCGCGTTACAACATCCAATAGAGACGTTCGAAATGTTTTATCAGCCTTATTAGCCGTAAGTAAGGTTCGGGGAACAAAGGCCAAAATACTCTTCCGTCTTCTCCACCTAAAACTACCTTCCAAATATGTGCCAATTTCGCCGGCAAAGCAGTATGCGCGCATTTCAAACCAGCTAAATTCAAACTGCCTTGAAGTCCGGCGTAACTTTTCGCTTGCATTACGAGACCTTTTTCTTATATACTGATTGTTTGTTGCAACGTATATGTTAGGCGTAAGCCGGCGTATCAAGTGGGTCTCGTGCCCACTTTTTATTTTTTTGGCGTGTAAATGATGGGAGAGATTTCGACAGCAGGGCGAATCCGGGAGATCGCGGAGCAGGTGGCGGCGACGCGGGGAGTGGAATTGGTCCATACGGAAGTTGCCGGGACGAAACGCGATTCGGTCGTTCGTATATATATTGACAAAGAGGACGGGGTGAATCTGGACGACTGCGGCGGTTTCTCGTCGGCGTTCGAAGAGATACTCGACGCAGATGATTTTATCCCGGGCAAGTACGTTCTCGAGGTTTCGTCGCCGGGCATTGAACGCGAGCTTTATTCGCTTGCTGATTTTGTTAAATTCACTGGCCGCCTTGCGAAGGTGAAAACGGCTGAAGAATTCAGTGGGCAGAAGAATTTCGTCGGAACGTTGATGT
>JAYSZT010000031.1:0-5967 GCA_043737915.1 Acidobacteriota bacterium | reverse complement strand
TTTCCCCAGAGTGTGCTTCTCGAGGTCCACGACTCAAAAGCGTTACCGGATCATTTGAGACCCAAGATAGCTATTGCAATATGGACGAGAGCTTTTCTTCTCGGCGACACTTCAACCATGCTAAAGATGATTCCTGAATTAGCAAAATACTACCCCGATCTTGAACCGCAACTCGCAAAGATAGTCTCTGCAACCACACCGTCGGCAAAAGATCGAGCAGCTCTCTTTTTTATCCTAAAAAATCCACTGATGAGCCCGTATATTGAGGATGGCATCGGCAAAACTGATAATGAATTCGGCGATTGGGACTCGAACGATTGGTGGTGTTCTTCGTATTTATCGGATGCTGATGAAGGAAGCGGGGACAATTTCGACCTTGGATTTACTCGTCTTGATAACGCTAAATTTCTTTCTCCTGCCCAACGCGCGACGGCGGTTACAGAGCGCAAACGGATCATTGATCTCGGGGACGCCCCTCAGTTTCTGGCTAATCGTGTTGTAGATTGGGCTAAAAAGGCTCCTGCAGACCGCCGTGTTCCCGAAGCTTTGTATCTAGTGCAGAGGGCGAATGGTTGGACAAAATATGGATGCGGGAGCAACGAGGAACTCAAAACCCAACTCGAAGCGATTTTAAGAAAGAATTACCCATCAAGCGAGTGGACTCGAAAACTGGCATCCGACGCGGCCGAAATAGAAGGAGAAAAGTAGTGCTTGGAAAGGACTACTGAGCCTTCTTTTTTTCTTCCTCAGCTTTGTATTTGTCGAGTTCTTTTTTGAATTCTTTGCAATTCTTGGCCATTTCGACCTTGTCGTTTTTGTTCTTATCGACGCTTTCTTTGATTGACTGCTTGATCTTATTTAGGACCATTGCCTTTCCCGCTTTTACTACAAAGTTATCATCCGGATTGTTCATTTCGACGGTCAGCATATCAATAACTTCGTCGCATTCGACAACGCCGATCTTTTCCTCACCGACGACCGTGTCCACGCCTTTATCTGTGAGCGTCTTGTTCGAAGCTGGAGAGGAGTTCTTGCCCACCAGCGGGTTTATCGAACCACATCCGAGAACTGCCGCGATCAAAATCGTAATAACGCATAAAACTGCAAATTTGTTTTTCATAATATTCCCGTTCATTTATAACGTCTGGAGGCAGATTACGCATTCGTGACGAAACCTGTTCATACTTTTTGCAGATTGGCGTATTTTTCTATCAATTTTTTCTGCCCGAAACCAGGAAAGCTTACAGTTAATTTCACATTATCGCCCGAACCTTCCCGTCTCAATACAAGTCCACGACCATATTTGCCGTGCATCACATGTGAACCCGGGATCAATCCATGCGATCCTTGAACATTCGCGTTCTGTGCTTGCGGGACTTTTCGCTCAACTACCTTAGGTCGATCGAACGCGGAAGCTATCGGCGGCGAGGTTCCCGGAGCCTCAGACTGTCCGTCACCTGGCGGCATTACTGAATCTCGCAACGACCGCCCGCCCGATGGCCGTTCAATTGTCTGCGGAGTTATTTCTTTCTTCGTGAAAAATTCGGCGATCGCGTCGGCATTGTTATAGGTTTTTCCCGTGTACACATTCTTCGCCTTTACCGGCGTACTTTCACCGCGAAGAGCACTTTGAGTCGCCTTTGCCGCAATGGTCGTCGTACTGCGGGCATACGACAGCCAAGAAGCACCGTGCGACAGATCATCTATCAACTCAAGAGGCATCTCGTTGAGAAATTGTGACGGCTCAGAAACAAACTCTTCCCCATAGGTTCTCCGCCTCGTCGCGTGTGTAACATAAAGCAGACTTTCTGCCCGCGTGATTGCGACGTACGCAAGACGTCTTTCTTCTTCAAGTTCCTTCGGATCGTTCACAGATCTTGAATGCGGAAATATGCCGTCTTCTAAACCGACCAGAAAAACGACCGGAAACTCGAGCCCTTTGGCCATGTGGACCGTCATCAAGGTGACTCCGGAGGTGCTGTCGTATTTGTCAGTGTCCGATGTTAAAGCCGCATGATCGACAAAGTCACGCAATCCGTTCTCTTCTTGCCTGTCGTAATCGACTGCGGCGTTGACGAGTTCCTCAAGGTTTTCAAGTCGGGCCTGCGATTCGTCAGAATTTTCGATCCTCAACGTATTCGCATATCCGGTGTCTTCGATCGCGGAGATGACCACGTCAGAGACGGCCTTATCCGAGCCGGTCGTTTCAGTTACCTTATTTATCAAGCTCTCGAGTACCTTTCGAAAGGCCCGCATTGCTTCCTTCGCCCTGGGTGTCAGGTTTACAACTTGCGGAAACGCAGGGTCGGTGATCGACTCGATAGTCATCCAAAGTGACGTTCCGGCGGATTTCGCATGCCGCTGGAGTTCATCAAGGCTTGTCTTCCCGAGACCTCTCGGTGGAGTGTTGATAACTCGCAACAAAGCTACGTCGTCGAACGGATTCATCGCGAGTTTCAGATACGCTATAACGTCCTTGATCTCAGCACGTTCGTAGAATGAAAATCCGCCGACTATGTTGTATTCGATCCGCATTCGACGCAACGCTTCTTCAAAAAGCCTCGACTGCGCGTTTGTTCTATAGAGTACGGCCATCCGCGTCTCTGGTTTTCGCCTACGGATCTCGTCTATTTTCGACGCCACAAATCGCGACTCACCATCCGCATCGAATGCCTGATAGTAAAAAATCCGCTCACCGCCGGGATTAGCTGTCCAGAGCTTCTTTTTCTTTTGGTTTAAGTTGTTGTCGATGATCGCGTGTGCGACATCGAGGATCGTCTGGGTCGAACGGTAATTCTGTTCAAGAAGAATAGTTTTGGCCGTCGGAAAATGCTCCTCAAAACCAAGAATATTGCGGATGTCAGCCTGCCGAAAACCGTAGATGCTTTGGGCATCATCACCGACCACGCAAATGTTCTGATGCTTCTCGGTTAGAAAGCTGATCATCGCGAATTGGAGCGCGTTTGTATCCTGATATTCATCGACGAGAATGTATTTATAGCGGTCGTTGTACTTCTCGCGTGTCTCGGGCGATTTGCGAAGCAGTTTTACAGTCTTGATGAGCAGATCATCAAAATCCAGAGCATTTGCGGTGTTGAGACGCTGGTCATACATCTTAAAGACCTTCGCCATTGCCGCCCGCGTTTCATCACCGTACTCGATTTTCGAGGCGAACATCTCTGAGTCTTCGCCTCGATTCTTACCCAAGCTGATCGCTCCTCTGACCGTACGAGCGTTTATCTGCTTCTCATCGAGTCCGAGATCCTTAATGCAGGCTTTTACGACCTTGTTCGAATCGTCCGTGTCGTAGATCGTGAACGATCGGTTGTAACCTTCGTCAAGTTTTTCAATATCCTGCCGCAAGATTCGCACACAAAGGCTGTGAAAGGTAGAGATCAGTGGGTTCGAATTGAGCCTTTCGTCTTTGGTAAGCTCATCGACTCGCGAACGCATCTCGCCCGCAGCCTTATTCGTGAAAGTAACAGCAAGAATATTATGCGGAGCGATCTGTTTTTCCTTGATGAGATACGCTATCCGCACCGTTATCACGCGAGTCTTGCCCGAACCGGCGCCCGCCAGAATGAGCAGCGGCCCTTCGGTCGTTTTCACGGCTTCGACCTGTTGGGGATTCAGTGAAGATAAAATGTCCATTTAAGATGAGGCAGAAACCGTGCAGTTGCCAACTTGTGGCGATAGATTTGAAGCGTAACTATTTGATCAAACCCTGTATTTCCTTGAATTTCTCGTGCTTCGCATCGCGCATAAGTTCGAAGAAAACCATCTCGACTGAAGATGAAATGACACCTGCATTGTTCATCTTCTCGAGGCCGGCCCTTTTATCGTGATCAAATCGTGATCCGACCACATCGATCAATAGTTGTACCTGAAGCCCATTCTCGATCAGGTCATGTGCAGTCTGACTAACACAAACGTGCGTTTCCAGTCCGCAAAGAACAACCTGACGAATACCGAGGTCGTTTAACTTTTCGAGAAATAAATCGGAACCGCACGAACTAAATGCAGTTTTCGAGAAGGCTTCGAATTCGTTAGGCAAAATAAACTGCACTTCCTCCGCAGTTCGACCGAGACCTTTTGGGTACTGTTCGGTTATGAGTACCGGTAAATCTAGGGCCTGAAATCCCCGCACGACCGTCGAGGCCCGAGATGCGATCATCGCGAAATCAGGTATCGCATTTCGAAATCCTTCCTGAATATCGACAACGATTAGTGCTGTCTTTCCCGGGTCAAGAATATTTTGATGCGACATAATTATTCTTCCGTTACAAACGATTCCGAGTCTTTCTTCGCCTTTTCAGCTTTCCTGAGCTCTTTTTCCTTCATCTCTTTGGCGTAAGTTTTGAAAAAAAAGTAAACAGCGACAGCGGATATCACGAGAATCAGCACCATCATCGCCGCGATGAAATAAAATTCGGCTCTTTCGGTTCCCGGCATGCGTTTAGTTTAGGTTTAGCAGAGACGAGATTCAAGTCGAGGATCGAATCGAGTCCGTGCGGGAGTTTCGTGTCAAAATTACCAGTGGAGAAACCTATCTATCTTGGGGCCTGGTCATCGGGAAAGGCATTTTGGGCTTCACCAATAAGTCTGTCACGATAAAATGCAGGTAGAGAAATTACTTTTCTATTTTTATCGGTAACGATATGCAGTGTTTCACCCTCGGCAACGAGTAGGTCGTCGGATGCTCGATGGATCTCGTAGAAAAACCGCAAACTACGACTTCGAATCTCACCGACCTTAGTACGGATCGTTAGAATATCTTCATAGAAGGCGGGAGATTTGTACCTGCAGTAAGTTTCGGCGACAACCATTAGAGCGTTATCGTCCTCTTCCATATCTTTGTAGGAAAAGGCCTTATCGCGACATAGCTCGCTCCTTCCTACTTCGAACCAAACAAGATAGCTTGCATGATGAACGATGCCCATCTGATCGGTTTCGGCGTAGCGTACGCGAACTTCGGTTTCGTGCCAGCCGTCCATAAGCAGTTGTTGTTTTTCATTTAGCGGTTGTCAAACCCGATATCTTTCTTTCGGTTGGCAACCGATTACGGCCAATAGATGTTTGGCTGGGAGACAGGGATTCGAACCCCGATAGGCAGATCCAGAGACTGCAGTCCTACCATTAGACGATCTCCCAGCGTATTAATAATTTACGTGTCCCTCTGCTTGATTGTCAAACACCTTTGCGAATCTCTGGACACACAGGCAAAATAGGGGTTTATGTCGTTTGATGGCGAAATTTTAAATAATCGGCAGGCGTACCACGAATACATCATTCTCGATAAGTTCGAGGCAGGAACCGTGCTCGTCGGAACCGAGGTCAAAAGCATTATGACCGGTCGCATCCAGCTCAAAGATTCATATGTCTCAATAAAAGACGGCGAAGTCTGGCTCTTTAACGCCCATATTTCGCCGTATTCTCACGGCAATAAGCAAAATCACGATCCGCTTCGATCCCGCAAACTCCTTCTTCACCGCAAAGAAATCTCAAAGCTCGAAAAGGAAACCACGCAGAAGGGAATGACATTGGTCGTCACCCGCATATATTGGAAAAACGGCCGAATAAAGCTCGAGGTCGGAGTCGCGAAGGGGAAAAAACTCTATGACAAGCGCGAGACTGAAATGAAGAAGGCTGTCGAGAAAGACACCCAGCAACAGTTGAAAGAAAAGCTTAGATAAGTTATAGATATTAAAGTAGTTTAAGAAAATTCGGACAAGACTTTATTGAGGTATCGATGAAATTTCAGGGAATCTCCACAAACTTTACTGAAGCAAATGTTGACGCTTTAGCTGTTGCCGTTTTTAAGGGCGAAAAAGCCTCGACCGGCATACTCAGCGAAACGCAAGAGGACGATCTGCCCTAATTCGCCTTTGAATTCCTCGGATTTAATCACAGCGGCGATCAGCCCACCTGTTAATTTATCCATTTCGCTGAGTATGCCGGTCGAGGCTT
>JAYSZT010000030.1:0-5984 GCA_043737915.1 Acidobacteriota bacterium | reverse complement strand
TTCCAGACGTCTTCAGCCGCGAAGCGATTCTTCTCACGTTTATCATCCGGCCTACCAAAACCCGTTTCTTCGTGAGCCATCTGACCGAGGCGTGCCGCATCCGCGAGTGCTGCCGAAGAAATCGCATCGCAGATCTCATCGATCTTTTCCTGCGTCATTTTAGCAACAATGCCAAAAGCCCGATGAGCGGCGTCAACCGCATCCCGGGCTTCCTGTTGAGCCAATAGATCCTTGTCGCCCATCACTTACGTTCTCAACATTAGCGGGTTTTTGTTTTATTTGATTCGCCCGAAGTCACTGCTGTATCCGAGGCACCGCCTGAACTCAGTTGTTTCCCGCCACCCTTAAGTGCATTCTCGTCCGGGCTGTAGCCAATGTTGCCTCCCTTTGGCAAAACGCGCTCGACCTCATTATGAGGGCGGGGGATAACGTGAACACTGATCAGTTCTCCAACCCGGCGTGCGGCCGCGGCACCGGCATCTGTTGCGGCTTTTACCGCACCGACATCTCCGCGAACGAAGATCGTGACATACCCGGCTCCGATATATTCTTTCCCAACGAGGGTAACATTAGCGGCCTTCACCATCGCGTCCGCCGCCTCAACCGCTGATACAAAGCCTTTCGTCTCGACCATACCGAGAGCTTCTAAACTCATTGATTTTTCCTCACTTAACTAAATACTAATTCGAATTTTAATATATGTGCCGTGCAATCCCTAAACGTAACACGCAAAATCCCAATAATCAAGCGTGTCCCCTTCGATAAAACCGACCTGATTCGATTGACATGGTCTGTACAACAAAGCTATATTTTTCAGTTAAGATCGTTCGCATATTTCGGGATCATACACGTCTAAAATGTCACAAACATTAGGGGAAAAATTGCGGCAAGCCCGCGAAGAACGCGGTATTTCATTGGCCGAGGTCGCGGAGCAAACCCGCATCTCGCCCCAATACATCGAATCGATCGAGCGGGACGACTACAAACCGCTGCCCGGCGGTATTTTTAATAAGGGATTCGTAAAATCTTTTGCGAAATACGTCGGTGTGGACGAGAACGAGGCTCTGGCTGACTACCTGAGCGTCATCGCCGAAAAAGAAGGTCGGGACGACGAAGACCTTAAATCTTACAAGCCGGAAGTATTAACAGACGATTACTCTTCACGATCAATGATTCCGACGATCTTGGGAGCGGTGGTGATCCTCGCCTTGATGACGGCCGGAATCCTATACTTCTTGCAATACCGAAATGAGTCTCCCCAACCGGTCGCCAATACTAATTCCAACACGAATTCCTCGAACACTAATACTGCCGCAGCTCCGACGGTAAACAGTGGTTCAACTCCCGATATGGCAACCTTGAAGGTCGAATTCAAGACGATGGGTGAGCCAGTATCGCTTTCGGCAACCAACGATGGCAAATTGAGCAGCAATGTAGTTCCTGCCGGTTCGTCGACGTTATTTGAACCTAAGGTGGCTTTAAAACTAAGCTACTCTAAAGCTCTCGCAAACAGCGTTCAGTTAACGATTAACGGGAAGTCTATAAAACTTCCTGCCCAACCGCTGGTGCCTAGGCGGAACACGATCGAATTCGAGATCAATAAAGCGAATCTGGCACAGATATGGGAAAGTGGTGCGATCTCTACTGACGTACCTGCCGCCAACAATGGTTTGAGTTCTAATACGTCGCCGGCGAATGGGGCAGTTCCTGCAGTAACGTCGCCCACGCCGGCCCGTCCGACCGCCGTGGTAAAACCGAGTATTGCGGCTAACACTTCAGTCCCGGCAGTTCGAACTACTCCGGTTCCTAAACCTACTGTCACAGGTATTCCGACGGCAAACCGTCCGGGATGAGGATGAATGCCGAATGTTTGACGAACGAAGTTAACCCATGTCCGCAAACTAATTGCGGGCATTTTTATTTCGAATAGAAACTTTTTATATGAATATAGCCGACATTTACGAAGGTCTAACATTTGATGACGTTTTGCTCGTACCGTCCTATTCTGAGATTCTGCCCCACGAGGTCGATACCCGAACAAGATTTTCACGCAATATCAACCTGAACATACCACTATGTTCCTCTGCAATGGATACCGTTACTGAGGCTTCGCTTGCGATCGCCATCGCCCAACAGGGCGGAATCGGCGTGATCCATAAGAATTATTCGGTCAAGCAACACGCGGAAGAAGTTGACAAGGTTAAACGTAGCGAATCGGGTATGATAGTTGACCCGGTGACGATTCACCAGGACAAACTTGTTTCCGATGCACTATCGATAATGGAGCGGTTCAAGATCAGCGGTGTGCCGGTCGTGGACAGCGAAGGCCTTCTTGTCGGCATCATCACGAATCGCGACCTTCGATTTGAGACGCGGTTCGATATCAAGGTTTCGGAGATCATGACGCCGCAACCGCTCGTGACAGTGCCGGTAGGAACTACACTCGACGAAGCTAAAGTTAAACTTCAGAAACACCGCATCGAAAAGCTTTTGGTCGTTGATGATAACGGTCATCTCAAAGGGTTGATCACGGTCAAAGATATCCAGAAGGCGATAAACTTCCCGCTCGCCGCGAAAGACGAACTTGGTCGCCTTCGTTGCGCCGCCGCGATCGGAGCAACCGGCGATTTCCTTGAACGAACGTCAGCTTTGGTTGCAGCTCGTGTGGATGCGATCGTCGTCGATACCGCCCACGGACATAGTTCACGTGTAATTGACGCGATCAAACAAATAAAATCTCAGTTTCCCGACCTCGAGCTCATCGCCGGTAATGTCGCGACCGCTGCTGCAACAAAAATGCTGATCTCAGCGGGTGTCGATGCTGTAAAAATTGGTATTGGCCCCGGATCCATTTGTACGACCCGCGTTGTCACCGGTGCGGGCGTTCCGCAAATAACGGCGATCATTGAGTGTGTCGACGCCGCGAAAGGAACCGGAGTTCCGATCATTGCCGACGGCGGCGTTAAGTTCTCAGGCGATGTCGCGAAAGCCATTGCCGCAGGTGCCGATAGCGTCATGATCGGCTCGCTCTTCGCCGGTACCGAGGAAGCTCCAGGAGAGGTCATATTATTTCAAGGCCGCAACTTTAAGACATATCGGGGAATGGGTTCGATCGGAGCAATGAAAAAAGGCTCGAGCGATCGTTATTCACAGGAAGGGACGGTTTCCGATGCTAAATACGTGCCCGAGGGCATCGAAGGACGGGTCGCCTACAAAGGCACCGTGGCGGAAATGGTGACACAACTGGTCGGGGGGCTTCGCTCAGGGATGGGATATACCGGATGTAAATCGATCGCCGAACTTCAAACGGATGCCCGTTTTGTCCGCATCACGTCCGCCGGACTTCGCGAATCACATGTTCACGACGTCATCATTACGAAAGAGGCACCGAATTATCGTATCGAGTCGTAAAATCCGCACCATAACTCAAACGGTTCGATTGGTAAAAAACCTTCTGTCGCGGCGTTTGATCGAATGCTGCTACCGAAGATTTTGTTGTCAAAACGTTGAGAATTTTTAACCTATCTGCTCTGCTGCCTTTTCCCATTCTTCATAAAGCGACCTGATACGAGAATCAGTCTCATTGAGTGACTTCGTAACATCGGCGAGTTTGGCATAATCAGCCGAAATCTCCGGTGCAGACAGCTTTTTGGTCAATCGTTCGGCAGTTGCCTCGAGGGCAGGAAGTTCCGACTCGATCTGTTTGATACGTTTTTCGAGTTGGGTACGCTGATTCTTACCAAGTGCTGTTCCGTTTGTGGTGGACGCGGACTCCGATTGACGGTTTGTCACGACGCCAACCGCTCGAGCCTCGGCTTTTGGCGGTTCTGACATCTTCCAATCGTGGAATTCGGTATAGTTACCGTCGAATACCTTCGTTGTTCCATCAGACTCGAAAGAAAGCATTACGCTGGCGATCTTATCCAGGAAAAAACGATCATGACTAACCGCGATGATAGTTCCGTCGTATTCTTCGAGAGCGTTCTCGAGTGACTCACGCGAAGGAATGTCGAGGTGATTCGTCGGCTCGTCAAGGATCAGAACGTTCTTCTGCGAATATATTAACTTTGCTAGCGCCAGCCTTCCCTTCTCACCGCCGGAAAGTGCAGAAACGGGCTTAAAGACGTCTTCGCCCATGAAGAGGAATTTCGCGAGAAATCCGCGAAGCGTTCCATTATCGGCCGTCGGAGCAACCCGCCGAAGTTCTTGAATTACTTCGTTTCGCGGTTCGAGACCGTCAAGATTTTGCGAATAATATCCTATGTTGGTTTTTGTGCCCCAATGGATCTTCCCATCGAGTTCACGTATATTACCGAGAATAGTCTTTATCAGCGTCGTTTTACCTGTTCCATTTCCTCCAATTACCCCTAAGGCGTCACCGCGATGAAGGGAGAAATTGAGTTTACTGGCCAAAACGTTCGTATCGTATCCGATAGTCAGATCTTCTGCGGTCAATACGTTGTTGCCTGTTCTCTGCACTTCGCGAAGCCCAAAGTTTCCGCCCGATTTCTCGGTCGTTACGGCTTCGATACGTTCAAGCTTAGCGAGCAGTGTGCGACGTGATTTTGCCTGTTTCGTCTTTTGTCCTTCAAGATTGCGGCGTATGAACTCCTGCGTTTTGTTGATCAGTGCCTGCTGATTTTCGTATTCGCGCAGTTGCTGCTCACGGCGAAGTTCGCGTTCCTCAAGATATTTCGAGTAATTCCCCTTATAAGTTATGGCTTGACCGCGATCCATCTCAATAACGCGATTCGTGATACGGTCGAGAAAATATCGATCGTGGCTGATAACGACATAGCTCTTGTCGATCGTCTTCAAAAATTCTTCGAGCCATTCGACTGCGTCGACATCAAGGTGGTTTGTCGGTTCATCGAGCAGAAGAACGTCGGCACTCGAAAGCAGAAGGCGGACCATTCCCAAACGGTTTTTCTGCCCGCCTGAGAGCGTCCGGACATCTTCGGACCAAGACGACGAGGCAAAGCCCATACCTAGCAATACCGACTCCGCTTTCGCTGCATAGGAGAATCCATCAGCGTGTTCAAATGCAGTCTGGAGGTCAGCGTAACGGTCGAGAACGGCGTCGGAGTGGTCGGTCTCCATCGTCTTCTCGAGCGTTCGCATTTCCGCTTCCATGTCGTGTATCTCTTTAAAGGCGGAAAGTGCGGCAGTGTGAACAGTCTCGGCCTCGCCAAAATCGACGTGCTGATCGAGCAGGCCTAGTTTCAGCCCGTTCATCGTTATCAGTTCTCCCTCGTCAGCCGCCTCCATTCCAGTAATTATCTTGAACACCGTGGTCTTTCCGGCACCGTTTCGACCAACGAGTCCGACCTTTTCGTTCACATTCACCTGAAATGAGACACCCTTCAGTATCTCGGTGCCGCCATACGATTTCCAAACATCTGAGAGCCTAAACAACATAAAAACTTGCCTAACTGCGATAATCGACCGTTTCGCAATGTCATCTCAAATTTGAGACGGTAATATTCAAAATTCAAAATGAAAAAGGTAAAAGGCAAAAATAAGATCTGCCTTTCACCTTGATCTGATTTAGCGACGGCTCAACTAACTACTTCGTATTCGCCGGTTTAGCCGGGGTATTTGCCGCTGGTTTAGCCGGAGTGTTTGCCGCTGGTTTAGCCGGAGTGTTTGTCGATGGCTTAGCACCGGTATTTGCGGGAGCGACATTAGCGTTCGCCGGTGCGGCGTTAGCGTTGGCCGGTACCGCAGTATTCGTGTTGGTATTGGCCGTTGGCGTCGATGCCCCTGCCGGACGTGCACCACTTAGTTCATTAGGATTATCAACTACCTTCTTAGCAAGATAATTTTCGATCTTCGCTTCGTTCATCGCGATCGCCTGATACGAACCCGCGAGCAGTTGTTTCCTGTTATTCACCAGGAGATCGGTAACCTGTTGACGAACTCCAGGGCTTTCCAGAGTTAGCGTTTCCTCTTTCTCTATACGTTCCTGAAGCTTGAAAATATAA
>JAYSZT010000029.1:0-5989 GCA_043737915.1 Acidobacteriota bacterium | reverse complement strand
TTTCATCGCGTTTTCCGGCGTTTTTGCCATTTGCGGTTCTAAACGCCAGTGGGCATGGGTCGCGAATCCAAGAAGTTTTGCCCTCTCAGCCCGAAGCTGTAGTATCTGCGTGATGCCCGCGTTATTGTCGTGTGAATCGCCGTTGTCGCCGCGATTGACAAACATTTTCCACACCTTTTCACGTAGATCCCGGCGATCGGAATATGTTAAGAAAGGATCGACCGACGAACGCGTGTTCCGGATTATACCTACGGCCTTTACTCCTTTCGCGGCAGCGGCCTGAGCGGCTGATTCGCGAAGTGATTTTGACAGGCCTGCAACGTCGGCTTCCGTTTCAAGAGTCACGTAAGGTTCGGTCTCGTCGGATAGCAGATTCTGGCTGAACTTCGTGAAAAGGCCTGCTAGCTCTTGGTTTATCGCCGAAAGACGTTGTTTTTGCTCAGCCCCGAGTTTCGCTCCGGCACGGACAAAATTTGTATAGTCGAGCCATATAAGCCTTTGCTGTTCTGCCGTTAGTTTCTTAGTTTCAGGGGCGTTGTAGACAGTCTCGATCCGCTTAAAAAGGGAGGCGTTTTGCGAGATCTTATCTCCAAAAGCAGCAAGCTTTGGCGACATCTCCGTTTCGACTGCCTGAACCTCCGCATTGCTCATGCTTCCCGACCAGATGCCGTAGATAGTCGAAACGCGATCGAGCGAATGCCCGGCTTTCTCCATCGCTGCGATCGTATTTTCGAACGTAGCGGGCTCGGGATTATTTGCGATCTTATCGATCTCGGCGAGATTTTCGGCCATCGCGGCTTCGAGGGCAGGTTTGAAATCGGCGACCTTGACCTTATCAAACGGCGGAACACCGCCATGCGGGCCTTCCCATTTCGAGAGGAGCGGGTTTGCAGCTGCCCCAACCGTTGCTCCGTTGCTACTTAAACCATCTGTCATAATTATTGAGATTCCAAATACACCCAAAAATAGCGCCGTGAGGCGGAAACCAAGCTTTTTGTACATCGATTATTCTCCTGAAGATACTGTTCTATAGTATTGTTTTACGCGTTCGGCGACAAATAGTTGCGACCAGAGAACCAAAAAAAGACCCACATCGAGTTCACGATGCAGGTCTTTGGATGAAGAATAGACGTCCCGAGTTTATTAAAAGTTGAATCGGGCTCCAAACTGGAGTTGGCGTGACGGAGCCGAGGATGTAAATCCTAAGGGCGACGTCGCTGATACTCCCTTAACTCCACGGGCATTGATCGGAATAACATTGGTCGCTCCCGCACAGTTAGGATTTGTCGCCAGTCCCGCAACACACGAAGTTCCAACGATATTATTGATTCCGTTGTAATTGACGTGATTGAACAAGTTGAACGCCTCGAACGTTAGTTCGAGGAATCGCTGTTCCTTGACGAACAACCGGCGAGCGAGCCGAGCATCGAAGTTGTAGAAGGCCTCGCCGCGTCCCGTGTTTCTGCCAGCTCGAGCCGGACGGTCATTGTAGAGACGGCTGTCATTATCCGTATCAAACCCGATCAGCAGATTGAACGGACGTCCGCTTCCCGCAGTGAAGATAGGTGCAAGCACCCAGTCACGCAGAAAGGCATTCTTCGAGGTGCTCTGAATTACACCGCTCAAAACTAAGCGATGACGTTGGTCGAACGCCGAGAGGCTGCGGTCCATACGAGTATTCAACGGATTCTGAGCCAAATAGTCAGTGTTAAAGTCTGTTGCCTCGTCGATGGATTTCGAGAATGTGTAATTGGCATTGATGCTGTAGCTACGCGTGAAGCGCTTTGATATTTGCAATGTGCCGGCGTGGTAGAAGCTGTTTGCGACGGACTGATATTCCGCATCCAGAGCAAATCTTGGAAGGAAGAATCCATTGGCCGCACCGCCGCCTACCGCACATTGAAAACCAGCCGATATCCCCGGAACGACGAAACATCCTAGCTCGGTTGCGGCTACGATAGGCCCACCTGTGAATGCACTCGTCCCGGAGATCGCGTATTTGCGAACATCGACCGGACGAACAAGATGAATTCCACGGGTGAACAAATAGCTGGCCTCAGCCGAAAATCCGCCACCGAGATCTTGCTGGAGGGCTCCACTTACCTGATAAGTCTCAGGACTTTGGAAGTTTTGTCCCAACCGAATCCGAGCCTCAAGTGGTCGGCCAGGTGCGGTGTTAAGTCCAAACTGGGTAAGATCCGATGCCTGAATCTGCCGATTTCCGATAACTCCCTGAGCGAGCAGCGTTTGGTAGATTAAAGCGGAACTATATGATCCCGGCAACGTGATCGCGGAAACTACGATATTAATGTTGTAAGGCTGAACGCCTGATGCCAAGGTATTCGTAACGTTGACGATCTGGTTGTCGATCGGGCCGGTGAAGATACCCGCACCTGCACGAAGTACGGTTTTCGAGTTGCCGAAAACGTCCCATGAGAATCCGACTCGCGGTTGAAAATTATTCTTGTCGAGAGGCACTGGTTCGGTTTCTTTCTGCAGTGAGTAACGAAGGCCGAAGTTCAGCGTTACATTTCTGCGAGGCTTCCAAGTGTCCTGCCCGAAAAATCCATATTTTTGCCCGTTGCTTCCGAACAGCGGAAGTCCGAAGCCTTGTTGATAGACCTGAGGAGCGTTTATGTTGTACGACTGAAGAGCGTTGATCGTATTACTTGCGTTGCAGAGCGAGTTCCTAAGTGCCGCCCCCTGTGCCGCAGTAATGAAATTATTCGCGATGTCCGTTCCGATCTGACCACCGATAGGAGCCGCGAGACACGCTGCACCAGTTGCGGTCGTTCCAACCAACGCATTGCGCTGGGCAGCTGAGAATACGGATGAGAAGGGAAGTGCTCCGAACCGAAATGTTCCCGGTAGATAGGTGTCCGATCGGGAAGTCGCTCGATTAAACTGGGCAACTATACCGAACTTAAAAGTATTACTTCCACGAACAAGTGCGACCGTGTTCGACAGGTCGGCGGCTCTCGTTATTGAGTTCGACGCCAGAAATATGTCACGCCCGAAGTTGCCGAATCCAAGGATATTGATCTCAGGACCGATAGGATCATTCGGAGTCACTTTTAATCGGTAATCAGAGAACTGAGCCCGAAATTCGTTTACCGTTTGTGCGTTGAAAGTGTGTGTCTCCGAAACGAGAATACCGCCGCTTGGCGAGTCAATCGCTCGGCCTCGTGATACGGCATTCAAGGCTCCGGTGGCCTGATTCTCTCCCTTGATCTTGGCGAAATTAATGCGAATAAATCCACTATCAGAATCACTGAACGTATGATCGACGCGGCCTGATATCAAGGCACTGCTACTTTTAGCAGGGAACTGGCCATTGGTCGCAGCATACAGATTTCTAGTTCTGGTAGATGGCACCGTAAGAACGCCGCGAACTCCGGCACCTAGCGGTTCGAATCCCGGCCGAGTACCCAAATAGTTCAAAAATGCGTTCTGATCGCCAGCGGCATTCGCAGGGGAAAGCCTGAAGCCGTTTGTTAGAGAGTCGTTTAGGGTCACGAAGGAGGTTTGGTTTTCGCGAAGGCCTTCGGCAGATATGAAATAGAAGGTGCGATTGGTAAGGATCTTTCCGCCAAGGGAACCGCCAAACTGCTGTCTGTTGAATGGCGATTTACCCGCTGGGTTAAAGTCAAAAGCACTCCGGGCATCGAAGGTCTTATCTCGAAAATAGCCAAACAAACTCCCATGTGTTGAATTACCGCCAGTTTTCGACACGATATTGACGACTCCGCCGGACGCTCCGCCAAATTCGGCACTATAACTGTTTCGGTCAACCTGAAATTCTTGAACGGCTTCCATGCTGACGACCGATCTTGCTCCGCCCGAAGGAGTGTCGGCCGTCGCTCCATCAACGTTGATCGAGTTGCCGCGGCCGTTGTTTCCACCGAATGATAGTCCGGATTGAGGTGTCTGGGCGACGCGAAAGTCAGATGAGTCGTTGACGTTATCAGAATCATTGACGCCCGGCGTTAAAAGGGCGAAATCGAGAAAGTTTCTACGATTGATCGGAAGACTATTAAGCTGTCTCGCGCCTATGATCGTTGATTGCTGAGTTCTTTCAGTATCGATCAGCGGAGCCTCGCCTAAAGATACGTCAACTACCGCATCAACGTTGCCTATCCCGAGTGCAACGTTAAGGGTAAGTTGCTGGCCAACTTCGACTAGGATGTTGTTAGATGTCTTCGATGAAAACCCTGATGCCGTTACTTTTACCGAATATGTGCTTGGTGAAAGCGAGAGGAAAACAAAATTTCCATCCGTGTCCGTTGATACCGTTCGTGAGGTTCCTTTTGCCGACTCGGTCGCGACCACGGTTGCTCCCGAGACCGCTGAGCCATTTTGATCGGCAACGTTCCCCCTTAATTCCGCATTTGCAGATGCTTGCGAAAGTGCACTGATCGATCCCGCAAAAATGCAGATCGACAACAATAAAATTGACCTAACGTTTTTCATAGACAGTCTCCATCGAAGTTTCGAAATACCAAATATTTTCATGCGGCCCCAGTAATTCAAGCGAGGCTCGTTTCCGGCAACATTCCGTTCAGTGCCAGATCGCAAACGTTATTACAAACCATTTCGACCGGGAGATAGCCACTCGACCGGTACCAGCGTGGAAGCCACAGTATCATTCCAAAGAGAGTAAAGGTTGTCGCCGTTATGTCGAAGTCGCGCAGTTTTCGCTGTCCCTTCAACTCAACCAATGTATTCCTGACAAAATCAAAGTATTCCCGCCGCCGTTTCTGAACCGTTAATCGCTGGGCGGACGTAAGAGCGTTGATCTCATGCGATATGATAATTACGGCATGATTTCCCTCGGCTGCCAGGCGTGCGTGGTTGAGAATTATGAACCGCAAACGCTCCTCCGGGTCTTTAATTAGGCGAGCTGGGTCGAGGACCTTGTTTTGAACACTGTCGAGGCCGAAAGTTACTATCTGATATAAAAGTGCCTGCTTACTCTCAAAATAATAGTAAAGTCCTGCTTTCGTTAGATCGAGCGACTCTGCAATATCGGATACCGACGTTGACTCGAATCCATTCTCGAAAAACATCTGCGCCGCCGTCAGGCAAATTTCTTGAGCGCGATCAAGACTTTTTTGCGTTCCGCTACGCGCCATAAAAATCGGTGAAATACGGACGAAATCGATAGGTCGATTGCTTTGCACTAAAAGGGTTCAAATCTACCTACCGTTCGGTAAGTTTTTCCAAAGTTATGTCAGTATTAATTAAATGTCAAGCGGATTTAACATCCAAAATATATTACGGCAAACATAAATTGGTTAAACCAATTAGAATTTCTAACCATTCGATTTACTTGAAAAATTTGCTACTACTGATGGTTCGTACCCAGATGAGAGTATGGGTATAGTGAATCAAAAAAAACGTAGTACTTTTCATAATTCGAAAATTCTACGTTCAGTTGAAAGAATTTGGTACACCCGGCATGATTCGAACATGCGACCCCTTGATTCGTAGTCAAAAGTCGCCCACTAACAGTCGCTAACCGATCCTGACAAAAGGACGTTAAATCGTAGTGAATATGATAACTTAACCTGTTATCTGGTTTACGCTTGCATTCCTCCGCTAACCTGAACTAACATAGCAAAAGGTGAGTGAATTGGTGAGTGGAAAGGTCGGGGATTGCCGGTGAATACGGTCTTAGGAGCGTTTCATAACTCTAAAAAGTATACGTTTTTAACGACCTTTATTATTTGTTACATTGTAGGGACTGAATATTTTGTTAGTCCTCCACCTCTCGGCCTCATATCACCTCTTGTTTTTACTACGCTATACGTTTTTAACGACCTTACGAGATTACTAAAGGGATAGCTTTATGGCACGCGAAAGGAAAGGAGCGGTAATAATGCGGGGAGAAGCGATCTACGCTCGCCTTCGCTTTGTTGATGATACTGGCAAAGTTAAATCAAGGGAATGGAAATGCAAGAACCGAACCGCCGCGAAGGACCTACTAAAG
>JAYSZT010000028.1:0-13047 GCA_043737915.1 Acidobacteriota bacterium | reverse complement strand
GTTCGTAGTTAAGCTTCATTTTTTCGCCAAAGGCTTTTATATCCTCGATCGATTCAGCCCCGCCGTCATCATCGCCGACATCGAGGCCGAGTATCTGAAAGCCTTTGTCCCTATATTTATCCTGCATTATTACGAGTTCGGGCATTTCAGCACGGCACGGACCGCACCAAGTCGCCCACAAATTTAACAGCAAAACTTTACCCTTCCTGTCGGCGGTCTTTATTTTAGTCCCGTCGAGCATTTCAATGTCTGCCTGGGCTAAAAGGGAAGGAAGCGGCGGATAAGCGGAAGACTTTGATTCAGTCGTGTTTGTATTAGGTATCGGCGACGCTGCTACGTTGGCAGTTGGTTTCGAGGTAGTTGCACCTGAGCCTGAGCATCCGGAAAGTCCGGAGAAAACCATCGCGAAAACTGAAAATAAAGCTATATTCGTAAGTAAATATTTCATAAGAACTGACTATCGTCACCGGATGTCTTTTAGTCGCAGGAATACAAGCGTAGAAAGCACCAATATTCCAAACATTAGCATCAATACGATCTGATTTAAAACTTCATTCATCCACGGATGCAAAAACGTGATGTATCCACTCAGATCTTTTGGTATCTTTTTGGCCGGCGGTATTGCTGACGGCTCATCGAGTTTAGGTATTGCCGGCGTCTGTCCGCGAGCAACTTGATCTTCCAAAGAACGGAGTTTCTCTTCTGAAGAGTTTTTAAAACTATCTATACTTTTTCGCGAATCTTCAATTATCTTGTCGTTTTCCGTTTCAATCTGCTTGTATAAACCAAGACCCCCGGTTTTTCCGCTTTTGGCTGCTCCTTCTTTTTCCAGCGTATCAAGGGTCGAAAATCGCTTTATAGTGTCAAACGACCATGCTGCCGGAACGAGCATACCCGTCGGTTTAGATATTCCGCTAGGTACCCCAAATATTCCTGAGAGCAGGATCTGCGGAATAAGGATCAAGGGAACGAGGCTCGTCGCCATTTCGGACGTTCTGACAAGCGCCGAGATGAGCAAGCCGAGCGCAAGACCGACAGCACCGGTCAAAATCATCGCCCACAGTTGCGGAATCCCGAACATTTCACCAGGCATTGGCATCAGGCCGGCAAGATCAAAGATCTTCAAGGGCACAAAAAGCATCAAGCACTGAATTCCCACGACCGTGCCAAGAACAAACAGCTTGGACCCAAGATATGGGATCAAGCCAAGATTGACCATTCTTTCTCGTCGATATACAGGTTTTTCGCGAACGATCTCACGAGCGGAGACGCTCGTTCCAAACCAGATCGCGACCAGAGCCAATACGAAGTAAGCCAGATCGCGGGGAAGGTTGTTGCCGAGGACGAAAAAGGTCAACAGGGCAATAACCGGGGCCTGTGAAAAAAGAATGAACAGATTCAACCTGTCTTTCGAAAGTACCTCAAAGTAACGCCGCGAGAGGGTGATCCATTGGCCGAAAGAGCCGACAACTCCTAGACGGCTTCGCTTGCCGATCCCGCCCGACTTCACTTCGGCGATCGAACGTTGCTGCGACGCGATAAAATCGTAGTACTGCGGAGTCGCGTTGAACTTTTTCTTCCGGTCGTCGGCTATTTGTTCGGTTAATTGCAAACGGGCGCCTTCGCCGTGCTGTTTGACAGCCGAGTTCACGGGTTCTTCTAATTTGTCGAAGAGATCTTTGAAATTCGACGCACCGAGGTGTTTCAGGGCGTCCTGCGGCGGGCCGAAGAAAACGAGCCGACCACGCATTAGGACGACGACCTTATCGAAAAGCCATACGTTTTCCATTGCGTGAGTGGTCATGATCACTGTACGGCCCGATTCCGCTATCTGCCGGAAAAGCCGCATGATCTTTTCTTCAGTAGCCGGATCGAGACCGGATGTCGGCTCGTCAAGGAAGATCATCGAGGGTTTTGTGATCAGTTCCACTGCCATTGAAACACGTTTGCGCTGTCCGCCTGAAAGTTGATTGATCGGAACGTCGCGTCTCTCAGAAAGTCCGGTTACATCGAGGATTTCATTTATTGTTTGATCGATCTCAGCCGATGAGACGTCCCGCGAAAGCCGGAGTTTGGCGACGAAATAGAGCGTTCGGTAGACAGTCAGCTCGCGGTGGATAATGTCATCCTGCGGTACATATCCGATAGCCTGTTTGAATGAATCGAGATGGCGGTAAAGGTCGAGATTATTTATCAAAACGTTACCGGAGGAAGCCGGCCGGACTCCATTTAGAGCATCCATCAAAGTCGACTTTCCGGCACCTGAAGGACCAAGTAATCCGACAAACTCATTCGGTTGGATCGTTAGTGATATCTCGTCAAGCAGCCGAAGCTTGCCTCCCTTCACTCTGATCTCTTTGGTCAAATTAACTGCGTCGATCCGTGTTTTTGAGCGGGTGTCGAAAACGCCGACATTTCCGGCGACATCGATCCTGATCTCAAACGAGCCGATCTGAACCTTGTCGTCGGGAGTGAGAGTGGCTCGCGAGACTCGGTTTCCATTTACAAAGACTCCATTCGTGGAGCCCAGATCGTCTATCACGATATCGCTGCCCGAACGTAAAAGGCGAGCATGTTTTGTCGAAATTTGCAGGCCGTCGAGCGTAATGTCGTTCGTGTCGGTGCGGCCGATCGTCAAGACCTTTTTATCGCCAAAGGTTAGCGACATAAGCAACTGTAACGCTTCGCCGTGTTTCGCTGGTGGCGGAGTATTTTCGTGGCGAAAGACCATCGTCTTCGAGTCGACCTTACCGGGTGACTCGAAATAAGCGGCTAGGTTTGATATCGCGACTGAACGCTGCCCGGCAACACCCGATCCGTCCGGAACTATTCTAGTCGGCGAAATAAATTTAAGTTCCGGCCCTCCGATCCCAAATCTGAGCAGGTCTTCGTGAAATAAAGGCGTTGGAGTCGCGATCCGCTGTTCGTTAACAAATGAACCGTTAAAACTTCCGTTGTCCTCCAGAATGAACTGATCATTCTCGATCCGGATCGTTGCATGCCGTCGTGACACCATCACATTCTCAATTGGAAAGGCAATGTCACAAGCCGGATCGCGGCCCAGGGAGATAGTTTTCCCGGAGAGTTCAAGCGGCGGTCGGGTCACTGTTCCGATAAACTCAAGCCGTGCTTGGGATAATAGCGTTGAGGCGGCAGGAGTATTTGCAGACGAAATTCGTCTTGGATCGATCGAAGCAGTCTTCGGCCGATCGAAAGGATTGGACGGAATTGGAGGCGGAACGGTTAAAGGGTTGACGGCCGGCATTCCTTCTAATACCGGTTTAGAAGTTGTCGGTGCCACCAATTCGTTAAACACCTCAAACCAAACAACGCTGACCTGCGGCCCGTCCTGTCCAAACTGAATGGTCTGCCCCGCGCTTAACTGGGTCGGCGAGGATACGCGCTGGCCATTTAAAAACGTACCGTACGTTGAGTTCAGATCGATGACGAACCACCTTTCTGCGTCGAACCGCAGTTCCGCATGTTTACGTGAAACCATCGGAAACATAGAGCTTTCAAAGGCAAACTCACAGTCGCCGAGGTCACGTCCGAAGCGGATTACGCCTTGTTCGAACGATCGTTCCTCGCCATCAGCCCTGCCCACCCCGATTTCCGCCAAAATGATCTTCATGTGTCGACAATAGATTAGCAAAGAAAGGAAGAAAAGATGATGTGGGAAACGCTAGTAGATTTTTATTTCGGCTCGAAAATACGATAGACTCTGTGGGCTAAAGTAAAACGGAAATACACTGAAATATGCTTTTTTTGACGCAGTCGGCGGCGGTTTATGGTATCGACGCTTTAGTTGTGGACATTGAGGTCAATCTGCGTCCCGCATCGGGCGAAGGCGATCAGACACCTGCTATAACGATCGTGGGATTGCCTGACACTGCCGTGAGGGAATCGCGGGAGAGGATCAGGGCGGCGATATCGAATAGTCGGTATTTTTTTCCGCTCGATAAGGCGGTAATCAATCTGGCACCGGCCGATGTGCGTAAAGAGGGTGCGAGCTTTGACCTGCCGATCGCCTTGGGAATACTTGGAGCGAATGGCGATATCCACACGGGAACGAGTCTCGACAGTGTAATGAGCATTGGCGAACTGTCGCTTGACGGACGTGTGCGGCCGGTGAGGGGAGCGTTGTCGATCGCTCTCGCGGCACGCGACAACGGTGTGAGAAGTTTGCTTGTTCCTGAGGAGAACGCTCCCGAGGCGGCGGTTGTACAGGGCGTGAATGTATATCCCGTAAAAGATCTCCGAGAAGCGGCTGAACTGGTCATCGACCTCGACGCCCGTCGCGACACAAAAATAAAGCCGACGAGGCTCGATCTCGGTGAGATGCACGCCCGTGAAACGAAATACCAGATCGATTTCTCAGAGGTCCGAGGTCAGCAGACAGCGAAGCGGGCATTAGAGGTCGCAAGTGCCGGCGGACACAATATTCTATTCATTGGACCGCCGGGTTCGGGGAAGACGATGCTTGCGAAACGATTGCCCACGATCCTGCCGCCACTGCAGTTTGAAGAGGCACTTGAGATCACAAAGATCTATTCCGTTGCCGGACTGATAGGGAAGTCTGGGCTCGTCGCCGAGCGGCCGTTCAAATCCCCGCACCATACGGTTTCTCAGGCGGGGCTGATCGGCGGCGGTTCGATGCCGAAACCGGGTGAGGTTTCTCTGTCACATCTCGGAGTTCTGTTTCTCGACGAACTGCCGGAATTTGACCGGAGCGTTCTCGAGGTATTACGGCAACCGCTTGAGGATAAGAGTGTGACGATCTCGCGGGCGGCGACGTCACTGACGTTCCCGGCTGATTTTACGATGGTCGCTTCAATGAACCCATGTCCGTGCGGTTATTTTGGTTCGAGCCGGGAATGTAAATGCTCGCCGATGCAGATACAGCGGTACGTCAGCAAGATCTCGGGGCCGTTGATGGATCGTATCGACATACATATCGACGTACCTGCCGTAAAATTTGACGAATTGCGGGGCCGAAACGTGCCGCAGGGTGAGAGTTCGGCAGAGGTGCGGAAACGCGTTATCGCCGCTCGTTCGATCCAGCTAGAGCGTTTCGATGGTACCGCTTTCTCAAACTCGGCAATGACCCCTGCTCAGATCCGTAAATATTGTGCTCTCGACAACGACAGCGAAAATCTGCTTGAAAAAGCGATGCAGAGGCAAGGACTCTCGGCGCGTGCCCACGATCGAATACTGAAGGTCTCCAGGACAATCGCTGATCTCGCGGGCAGTCAAACCATTCAAGCAGAACATATCAGCGAAGCTATCAACTACCGTTCGCTAGATCGAAACTATTGGACATAGTTCGCATTTGTGAGGCTAATCTTCCGAATAGATCGATTTGTAGTTGAATCGTCGAATTAGCCAATAACTGACGTTTTCAAATCTATTCCGGTAGCCCTAATCCTTTTAATCAGACCACGGAGCAGGTTTCCTCGTCCAACGGTGCGAGCGAAGTTGTTTCAAAAGGTCGGTCGGCAGCGAACCGAGATCACTGGCAGCGATGTTCGACTCGACATGTTTTGGTTTTCGCATTCCCGGAATTATGGTACTTACCACCGGGTTACTGAGAATAAACCGTAGAGCCATCTCCGGCATCGACGAATCGGATGGAACGAGAGCTTTAAGTGCATCGGCCCGATCAACGCTTGGAATCAGATTTTCAGGGGCGAAGTATCCCGCCCGCCAGTCGCCGTCGGGAAATGTTGTTTCTTTTGTTAAGGTGCCCGTAAGCGTTCCTTCGTCGAAAGGTACGCGGGCGATGACGGCTACGTCCATTTCTTCACAGGCAGGAAACAACTGATCTTCGGGGTTTTGATCGAAGATGTTGTAAATCACCTGGACTGAATCGATCTTCCCGCTCCGCACGGCCTGGATACCGTTCCAAGGTTCCCACCGGTTTATCGAGATACCGCATGCCCCGATCAGGCCTTGGCGTTTTAGTGAATCGAGCATATCGGACCAACCGTCTTCTTCGGTCCATTCGTCGTTCCACGTGTGGATCTGCAGCAGGTCGAAGCTCTCGAGGCCGGCATTTTTTAGGCTTTTGTGTAGAAATTCCTCAATATGGTCCGGTGGATAGCAATCTTCCAGTGCGTATTCAGGGAGATTCGGGTACTTCATGTTTTTGGGCGGTATCTTGGTTGCCGTACAAAGCTTTTTGTCCGGATTCGCCCGGACGAGTTGCCCGAGTAGATTCTCACTTCTACCATCGCCGTATACATAAGCTGTGTCGAAAAAATTGCATCCGAGATCCACGGAAAGTTGTAACGAACGGAGTGATTCCTTATCATCCGACCCGCTCCATCCGCCCATGCCCCACATCCCGTAGCCAACGTCGCTTACCTTCCAATCGGTTCTGCCGAATCTTCTAAAGTTCATAAATTTATTTCTGTTTTCTTTTTAAGGCCTAAATTATAGCTGCTTTAACTTAAGCTTTCATTATTTCATATCCTGCGGTGATTTTCGTTTATCCGGCGTTGCAGAATATGGAGGCATTGGTCGATCTGTTCATGACGGCCCGTGTGATTCCCAGACAGAAGTATTGTTTACAGCATCATCGAATCTGTAAGAAAATAAGATTTCTCAATGGCCACGTTGATGAGATACGGAAGCCAATCCTCGTTATTTGGGATAAACAGGATGTTTGTATCCCGTCTGCAGACCGGATTCGCAATTTGAGAAAGCGACATATCTTAACGAGGCAATCTTAACGTTTTTTGCTACATTATAAAGAATAATATGGAACCAAAGATAGGCGACAGCTTTTCGACCTCGCGTGAGGTCACCGATGAAGTGATCAAAAAATTTGCCGAGGTTTCCGGTGACTTTAATCCGATCCACCTCGACGAGGATTTTGCCAAAACCACGCAGTTTGGCAAACGAATCGCTCATGGAATGTTGAGTGGGGCTTTCATCTCCGCAGTACTTGGTAATGAATTTCGTGAACGAAAGATAGTGTACCTTTCGCAAACGATGAAATTTACCGCACCGGTTTTCATTGGCGACAGGGTGACGGCGACCGGAACGATCACGAATATTCGCAAGGAAAAGGGTATCGTAACCCTCGAAACCATCTGCACTAATCAAAACGGCGAAACACTCGTGAAAGGCGAGGCGGTGGTGATGATACTTCCATAATGGATGACAAATATGCGTCAGAACCAAACGTAAAAACACCAGAGTGTTGATGGTACGTATCAGTTCACCTAATGCTGATCCTCTTTCACTGCATCTTATCTTCTCGGTTCGAATCTGATCGGCATACTCAGCGATCGATTCGGGTAGGCGGCCGATCCTTCGAGGATGCGTTACGCCCTTCTCGCGTGTCCGGCCGCATGCCTCGCAGGTGCCGTCTTTCTCTGGATCGCTCTCCGCAAATCCAAAGCAACGCCGTAAATATTCCGGCCGCAGTTGGTGTGTCAGGAATCGTAACTATTGGACTTGCGAACCCGTATTTGCGAGAATTATGAGTCATGCGAGTTTTGACCGCTTTTCTCGAATTAAATTTTTGCCGATGATCGCTGAAAACCTGATTGGGTTCGAAAACATTCCGCAGACGATTCCACACTATTGTTTCGAATCGTTTAGCCGACATAACAAGCACGACGCCCTCGCGTTTAAGGTCGATGACGTTTGGACCTATCTAAACGGCAATGAAGTGATAGAGCGTGTTAAGCGAATTGCGATGGGTCTCGCGGCGATCGGAGTGAAAGCTGGCGATCGGATCGCAATCATTTCGGAAAATCGACCGGAATGGTCGTTCGTTGATCTCGCCATACTAAGTTTACGTGCGGTAAACGTCCCGATCTACACTACTCAAGCGGTCGATCAGATCAGATACATACTCGAGAATTCTGGTGCCAAGATGTTGTTCATCTCGGGCAAGAAACTCTGGAAACACGCAGAGGATGCAATTCAAAGCGTCGAGCGTCTCGAAAAGCTGATATTCTTCGATCCCGACGGAATGCCTGAGGGAAACAGTCGGGCGATCACGCTGGGTGACGTTGAGAATGAAGGCGACGCTTATCGTAAGATCGACGACGACATTTTTGAAAATTCGCTAGCTTCGATCGAGACCAGCGATCTCGCGACTATCATCTACACATCGGGCACAACCGGCGAGCCAAAAGGTGTGATGCTAACGCATCAGAATTTCGTGGCTAGTGTTGTTGGTGTTTCAAAAGGCTTGCCGATCAAATCGACCGACCGCAGCCTTGCAGTTTTGCCGCTGTCTCACATATTCGAACGAACGGTGTTCTACGTTCTTTGTTCGAACGGGGTTTCGATCCATTATTGTGCAGCCTTCGACCAAATTGCCACGCATTTGCAAGAAGTAAAACCCACTATCATGACTGCTGTCCCGCGTCTGTTCGAACAGGTTTATCATAAGATCGTTAAGAAAGGTAAGGCGGCCGGCGGCTGGAAGACTAGCCTGTTTGAATGGGCTCTCGTCGTCGGACAGGAATATTGGGACGCGAAGGATAAAAATAGCTCGGTCTCAACAGTACTCGCTGCGAAACATGCTCTTGCCAACCGGCTTGTGTTTTCTAAATGGCGCGATGGCGTCGGTGGTAACCTTAGATTCTTCGTATCGGGTGGTGCACCGCTTTCAAAAAAATTGTCGTACGCTTTCTGGGCGGCCGGAATCCCGATCCTTCAAGGCTACGGCATGACCGAGGCGTGCATTACGTGTGCCAACCGGCCAGATGATAACAAGGTCGGATCTATCGGCACTCCGTTCGATGGAATAGAAATGAAGATCGCTGAAAAAGACGGCGAAGTGCTTGTCCGTGGAAAGAACGTGATGCTCGGCTACTACGAAAACCCGGAGGAGACCGCTAAGGTCATTGATGAGGATGGGTACTATCACACCGGCGATGTAGGATACCAGGATTCTGACGGACATTTTTTTATTACCGATCGAATTAAGGATCTTTTCAAATTATCGAATGGGAAATATGTCGCACCGCTGCAAGTCGAAAGTTTGCTCAAGCAAAGCCCGCTGGTCTCGCAGCCTCTCGTTGTTGGATCCGGTCGTAAACAGGTCGGAGCACTCATCGTTCCGGACTGGGATGCGCTAAAGGAAGAGATGAGAGAAGCCGGACATCCCGGAAACGGTAGCCGTGAAGAACTCTGCGAAGATCCGCTTTTTATCAAACGTGTCCAGCGAGACGCGGTCGAACTCACCCGGGAACTCAGTGACTACGAACGCGTTAAAAGGGTCTATCTCCTTCCCCGCGAATTTTCTATCGACAAAGGAGAAATGACACCCACGCTAAAAATAAAGCGTAGCGTCATTGATGAAAAATACTCGGAAGCCATCGACGAAATTTGTGGAAGCTGAAGCTACCTTACGACCGAAGCCTCGCTATCACGCAACAGCATATTGAGAGCATTGTGATCGGCGTACCGGTTTTTTAGTAGAGCTTCGGCTAGCTCGAAAAGCGGTGCAGGGATCGCCTCTGGTTGGATAAATATATCGTCCTGCATTTGCGGATAGATAGAATAGAACTCAACCTCAGCCGTGCAGAATTCGCATGACGACATGTGAATGCGAAGATCGACACCTTGTTCGCGATCTAACTCTCCATTTTGAAAATCGAGTAGCTCTTGAGACGAAGGGCAATCTCCGTTCTTGCAGAAATTTGTCGTTTTTGACGTAAACATAAAAGAGTACACAGATCTTCGATAATTCATCTACGGTCAGCTACACGCCAACTCAGCAATTTTCACTCGTTACATCCTTTGTAAATCTATAATAGCGGTGACCTTCCATAAGTTGCGAAAGAAATTGCTTCACAAAATGGCAAATCTGCAAGCGGGGTGTGCACAATGCTAGTAGATGCAACAGTTACAGTCATAACATCAAAAACCAATAACAATGTAAAAACTTGTTGCCCAAAAGCAAGATAACTGCTAATATCTTAAATGTAGGCAGTGAGAGGCATTTCATCTCACGAGTCCAACACCCAGATCAACGACTAAAAGCTCGGTAGTTTGATCTCGCCAATTCTTTCTACAAAAAGCACCCTCCGCTGTTCGAAAATGTATTCGCATTTTGACGTTAATTCTGCGTATCGAAAGTTAGATTTGTTTGCTAATGTTCGCAGGTTGATAAACGCAAGCATTCCGGTCAGTGATGGATTCAAAATTATTACAATCTGATAAGGCTGATTTATGAATCAACTGAAAACCCAGGAAAGGTCCCCGCGTGCAACCCAAAGGCACATCAAGGTTGGAAAATGGAACGACAGTCTCAAAGCGTCTGACGTCAACCAGATATGGACCGAACTGCACAGAATAGTTTCTTCGCACCCGCTTGTGCGCGCCTCGAAACGCGCTGGTTTTCTTGTAGAAGAGGGCAAATACAACGCCTATACAGATTTGACGCAGGAGTTGTTCGTCGCACTGTTAAGTAAAGAGCGCTTCCAACATTACATCGACACCGAAATGTTGGACAACGAGATCGAGGCGGAGATAAGCCAGATCGAATTGACCAATATGCTTACGGCGGAACTCCGTAAGCGCTATCCGGAATCGTACCGGCTCGCCCGACGAATTTCGACGCTCATTCAGACAAGCGAGGCTTTTAAGCGTTTCGATAATATCGGAAACCCGGAGGTGCACCGCCGATTGGCTGATCGACTCTACGGCCTTTCTGATTGGAAAGTGCACAAAATGCGGAAAGACGTACAGGAAATGGACGAACGGGTAAAGGCCGTTTCATTCCACAGCCGCGATACTCGAATGGTTGGCTGCACGGGCGACGCCCAGATCGTGATCAGCAATGTAGAACTCGAAAAATTGATCATCCGTGTGTTCAAAGCTATTGATTCCCCGGTAGATGTGCGGTCACTTCGTTCTTTCGTTATGTCACGTTTGCCGATCATGGACATTCATCTGGTGCCCGTCGGCAGCGGCGGCAACGAAGATGACGATGACCGGATGCAGTTCGAATTCAAAGATATTCGCGAAACACCGGAGGAAGACCTCCTGCGAAATGAAGCCGAACTCGAGGCCACGGGACTCGTCGATGGCTTTCTCGATACACTTCATAAATCAGTCCGGAGTAAAGAGAAGCAATATGATCGAATGATCAATGTCCTTTGGCACTGCTATCTAGTATCGGACAGCGGCAATCAGCTTGAAGTCGCAGAAATGCTTGGCGTATCCGACTCACTTGTGTCCGATTACCGAAAGCGAATTGAGGCGAACCTCCAACAACTTTCCTTCAGCGGCGTGAACGAAGCCCGGCATTTTGAAAAAGCTCTCAAGCGAAAAGTTCGTGGGCTTATTACAGTCGATCACGAGGGTGTCGCTGCGTAGAGTAAGGCCGCTGTGTTGGGTCAAGTAAGAGCTGAAATGCGATTCACGGCGTCAAGAGCCGTAGGTTCCCATCGAAAAAACGTTTGGCTCATTATCATCGCTTTATCCTATTAGGCATCAGGCGGTTATGCGTACCGAATTATCTTCTAATCATCGCAATTTTGAATCGATCCTAATAGAAGCGAGAAATAACACTTTCTGATAATTCGATCTTATTTCGTGCTCATCCAATCGTCGCCGACCCCGATCTCGACCGTGAGCGGAACGTCGAGCTTTGCAGCAGATTCCATTTCCCGCTTTATTAGCGCTTTTGCCTGATTTAGTTCGGACTCGGGTCCCTCGAATAGCAGTTCATCGTGGACCTGCATGATCATTTTTGTTTCGAGCTTCTCTTTTTTAAGAGCATCGGCGACGCGGATCATCGCTATTTTTACGATATCACTGGCGGTTCCCTGGATCGGCATGTTGATGGCCTCGCGCTCGGCGCGACCGCGGACGGCAAAATTGCGGTCATTGATCGACGGGAAATACCGCCTACGGCCAAACAGCGACGCGATAAATCCCTGCTTTCGGGCCTGTTCGGGAGTGCGGTCCATGTACTCGCGAATACCTTTATACGTTTCGAAATAATCGGCAATAACTTGCTTGGCCTCGGTGCGGCTGATCCCAACTCGTTGTGAAAGGCCGAACGCCTCGACTGCGTAAGCGATGCCGAAGTTGACGATCTTTGCGAGCCGTCGTTTTTCTTTCAGATCTTTATCACTAGTCGCGCCGAAAACGAGCCGGGCAGTTTGGGAGTGAATGTCTTCGTTATTTTTATACGCCTCGAGCATTCGCGGATCCTGTGTGATGTGCGCGAGAATGCGTAGTTCGAGCTGTGAATAGTCTGCCGAAATCAACTTATTTCCTTTCTCAGGAATAAAAGCCTTTCGAATCCGCTGCCCTAATTCCGTGCGGACGGGAATGTTTTGAAGATTTGGTTCCGTCGAGCTGAGTCGCCCGGTAGCGGCAACGGTTTGATTGAGAGCACCATGAATACGGCCGTCTCCCGCGATCATTTTCGGCAGAGCGTCAGCGTAGGTCGCACGGAGTTTGTCGAGTTCACGATAATCGATAATGTGCTGAGCGATCTCGTATTTTTCGGCGAGTTCGACGAGTACGTCATGGCTTGTTGAGATCTGGCCAGTCGCTGTTTTCCGGCCCGTTTCAATGTTAAGTTCGCCAAAGATCTCGCCGACCTGCTTCGGCGAGCCGATGTTGAATTCGCGTCCGGCGATAGAGGTGATCTTTTCACGCAGCGACTCTAACTCCTTCGAGATAAATTCCGAAAAGACCGTAAGACTTTCGCCGTCAACTTTCATCCCAACCAGCTCGATATCCGCAAGGATCGGGATCAATGGAAGTTCGATGTCGGTATAAATTTTTTCTAGTTCGTTTTCTCGCAGTTTTTGCCTCAGTACCGGTGCGAGCCTCGCGATCAGATCAGCACTTTCCGCAGAACGGAATGCCGCTTCGTCAAACCCGTCGGGGATCGTGTGGGCGAGATCCACGTCTAAATAGACCTGAGCAAGAAAATCTACCGGATAGCTCGTACGGGTCGATTCGAGCAAATAAGCCGCGACGAGAACGTCATCCTTTACGGACTCAGGCCGGATTCCCATCGCAAGTAGCGGGCCGAGATTCCTTTTTTCGTCGTAGGCT
>JAYSZT010000027.1:0-2528 GCA_043737915.1 Acidobacteriota bacterium | reverse complement strand
GCTGGATGCACGAACTCGAAGGCGTTGTCAGCAGTATTTATCCAAAAGACGAATTTCGTCGTTTAGCAGAACTTCCCGACGCGCTGATCGTGCCGTCCAAAACTTTCTACCCGATGCTTAAAAAGTACGACATCGGAACTGACGCGATACTCGCATATGACTTCAACGATATTAAAGAGATCGATGATATCGAGAAAGTGGATAGGACGGTATTAGGGTATCCGAGCGACGCGTTTATTGTCGTTGGAGCGGGCACGATCGAATCGCGAAAGGGAACCGATCTGTTCATCGAGATCGCCGAACGCGTCAGCCAGGTATATGAAGACGTCTTTTTCGACTGGGTCGGTAACCTTTCACGCGACGAAAATGAAGCTTCAGAGATGGGCAAAGCTATGAACCGCGTAAGCGGAAATCCACGAATCACAGTTCACCCTGCGAGTCCGGATTATCTCAAAATCGTTGCTGCCGCCGATGTGTTTGCCCTCACCTCGCGCGAAGATCCATGCCCGCTCGTCGCTCTCGATGCGGCAGCTTTGGGCAAGCCAATTATCTGTTTCAAAGACTCGGGCGGAATACCTGAGATCATCGGTGACGACGCCGGAAAGGCAGTAAAACACGGCTCCGTCGAAGAATTTGCCGACGCCATCATCGCGTTTTACAACGACAGAACGCTGCTCGAAACCGCCGGAAAAACCGCTCGGGCAAGGGTCGAAACTGAATTTACGATGGAACGATCGTGCCGAACGATCTACAACGCATTGGTCAAAGTTGCCGGCCGAGAGCAAACACCTTGATCAATGCAACCCCAGCGATGAATCCGCCAATATGAGCCGCATATGCCACTCCGCCGCCGGTCGATGGCGTCAAATACCCAACTATCAACTGGTAAACGATCCAAATACCGATCGCGACAAAAGCTGGAACGGTCGTCAAGAAGTTAAAGATCAGAGCGCGAACTGTTCGCTTCGGAAACAGTAATACGTAACCCCCAAGCACTCCCGAGATCGCTCCCGACGCCCCGAGCATTGGGATTACCGAGCCCGAATCAGTCAAGATCTGTGCAGCCGCAGCCGCGATCCCGCACACGATATAGAATGCAGCGTATCGAATATGCCCGAGCAGATTTTCGAGATTATCGCCAAATATCCACAGAAATAGCATATTCCCGAAGATGTGCATGATGTCACCGTGCATGAACATCGAGCTTAGGAAATTAAAATAAACGGGCAGCGGCGTCGAGAAATGATTTACTTCGCCGATGACGCGGCCCGCTGAGTCTTTGACGCTGATAACGCCCGAGAGGTCAATGCCAGAAACGATCTCTTGCGGCACCAGCGAAAAAGCATACGAGAACGCATCGTTGCTCCCTAGACGCTGCAGCAGTAAAAACACAAGGATGTTTATGCCGATAAACGCGTAGTTTACGAACGGCGTAATCTTCCGATCTGAATTGTCATCGCCAATTGGAAACATATTTTAACTCGTCTTTGTTTCAACTCCCAGCAACTCGAAACCCTCGCTTCGTGCGACAAATGTCGCTGCTGTCAGATCACCGACTACATTGAGCGTTGTACGGCACATATCGAGCACGCGATCGACGCCGAGGATAATTGCGATGAGCGCCGGATCAATGCCGATCATTGCCAATATTCCGATGATAAACGGTATCGACCCCGACGGAACGCCCGCCGTACCGATGCCGCCGAGGATCGCGAGATACACGACCATGAGCTGTACGCTAAGGGTCAGGTCAACGCCGGCGAGTTGAGCGAGAAAGAGAACGGTCACGCCTTCGTAGAGTGCCGTGCCGTTCTGATTAGCGGTCGCGCCGACCGTCAATACAAAATTATTGATCTCTTTCGGGACACCGAGATTTTCATTCGACACTCGAAGTGCGGTTGGCAGAGTTGCGTTCGACGAGGATGTAGAAAATGCCGTAACGATCACGGTCCAAACGCGGCGGAAGAACTCGATCGGACTGATCTTCGACAAAAACCATACGGATAGCGAATAAACGCCGAAGAAATGCAGCCCCAATCCCAGCAAAACTGTCACTACGAACCACCCGAGTGACCGCAGCAGATCGAGTCCAAACACGGCGATATTACTGAAGATCAAGCACGCCACAGCATAGGGTGCAAACTTCATAATAATGTCGATGATCTTGGACGTGATCGCGAATAGTGATTCCATCACGCTGACGAATGGCTGCGAAACCGGAGCGGGTAACAGCGTGATCGCGATTCCGATGATCAACGCAAAGAACATGATATGTAGCATGTTCGGATTTTCGCCGGCGATCGAATTGAAAACACTCTTGGGCACGACGGTTTTTACCGCTTGCATCAGTGGCGAATCAGATTTTGCAGCCTCGGCAGCTTTCTTTTGAGCATCGGTCGCAGTCGTGGCACCGCTACTGTATTTTTCCTTAAGCTGCGTTGCGATCTCTGGGCTGACCTTTTCACCCGGCCGGATCGTGTTCGCGAGTGCCAGGCCGATCACGACTGAAATTGCCGAAATAATAATGC
>JAYSZT010000026.1:0-2537 GCA_043737915.1 Acidobacteriota bacterium | reverse complement strand
GGTTTGTTCAGGTATTCGCCCCGAGAGTAGATGATGCCGAAACTGAATACGATCTCGATGTAGTTCAGAAAGAGCAATAACATTGACCGCCGATAGCTTCGTGGCCTTGAGAAAATGTCTGAGGCAAAGATAAGTGTCGGGACATACAGCATTGTCTCAGCCAAAAACCAGAGCACAAAGAAAAAAAGGACGTCGTTGTTCTTTAGATTTAGGTAAAGAATTGTGAACGGAAAAATAATTTTGATGAGGACGAAACAGTCCACTGATAAGTCTCGATAGGCGACTCCTATTTTCCCAAAAATGTGCTTGATATATGTTCCAAGAAACAAAAATTGAGAGGCGGCCAATAGAAGTCTTAATATTTTTTCGATCCCAATATCATCGTGCTGTTCGTTGTGCCAAATCGCTTTAAGGTTCCTAATTCGCCTATCGATCGTGCCTTTCGTCGGCTGCTCGTCAACCGAGGGCTTGCCAAGAACGAGTTTTTTCAAAAAAACCTTCATGTTTTTGGGTGACGGCTAAACTAAAGCATTCCAGGACATTCCGATCGATTTGAATTTCAGTCGGTTCGTGAGAACGAATATCTCTACAACGAGGTGTTCCAAGCGACCTGACTTCGGAGCCTCATTAGCGTTCTTTCGAGGCCGATGACCTCGAAAACGGAGAGCATCGACGGGCCGACGGCGACGCCGGTGAGCATTGTTCGAGCACCGTTCATGATGACGCCAAGTTTTGTGCCTCGTTCTTCGGTGAAGGTTTTGACGACTGTTTCGATGTTTTCTTCGGTGTAAGGCAGAGAACCACTGCGTCCGCCCAAAGCGGCGTCCACTCCTCCTTCGTAAGAAGGAGAGTTCTGGAAATTTGCTTCGAACCTGTCGGCCAATTCGGGGAGCCACGTTTTTAGATCGGGAAATTTGGTTAGGTTCTTCGCTACCGCGGCCGGGTCGAAGTCGTAATCTTCGCTGAAATACGCGCGGCCCTGCGAAGAGAAATCTTTGAGCGTAAAAAACCTTGAGCGGATCAGATCGACGGTATGGACGTACCAATCGTACGAACCGATCTCGGGCAGATCGATGGCGATCGACTCCGGTCGGTCGGCAATCTCGGTTCCTTTTTCAAACGCCTGAGCGTCGGTCGAATCGATCGTTGAGGTAAGTGCGCGTCCGTCGGGTTCGTATTCTTCGCGCCAGAGCTTGGCGGATTTAAGCTCAGATTTGACGAAAGGGAGAAGGTCGGTGAGAGCCCCTGCACGGATGTATTCGGCGTTCATCCATTGAGCTTTGTCGTCGGTCCATTTACGCGGGTCGTTTTCGGTGAAATTAAAGACGGCGTTTGAGCGGTGGATGCCTTCGAGAGAGAATTTGTCGACGAGTTCGGCGAGCGTGTAGATCTCCTGTTCCTCACCGGCGGACCAGCCGAGCAATGCGAGAAAATTGCGAAACGCGGCCGCCAGAAATCCGGCGTCGCGATAGGTCGTCATCGAAACTACCTCGCCGTGCTTTCGTTTCGACAGCTTGCCTTTGTTTGGCGCCATGATCAGCGGCAGGTGGGCAAATGTCGGCGGCGTGATGCCGAGAGCTTCGTAGATGAGGACCTGCTTGTGCGTGTTCGTCAGGTGGTCCTGACCGCGAATGACGTGCGTGATCTGCATCTCGATGTCGTCGCAAACGACGGCGAGATTGTATAGAGGATGACCGTCTGACCTTAACAAAACAAGGTCCTCGGTCTCGGCGTGATCGCGCTCCTGCAGGCCGTAAACTGCGTCTTCGAATGAAGTTTTGCCGGTCTCGGCCACCTTCAAACGAATTGCGAACGGCTCGCCGGCATTTGCCCGCATTTCGCTTTCGTTTTCGGACAAGTTGCGATATTCGTTATCGCGCATATTCTTTTCGCCTTGGTTTGTGCGGGCGCGTTCTTTGATCGCGTCTTTAACATTGGCGTCGGTCGGAGCAGCTTTAGGCGTGAAATCGCGATAGGCCTTGCCTTCGGCGAGGAGTTTTCTGGCGATGGCTCGATGCTTGTCGGCGTTGTCAGACTGGAAGACGATCTCTTCGTCGTGGTCGAGCTCAAGCCATTTTAGGCCTTCGAGGATCGAGCGGGTCGATTCTTCGGTCGAGCGGGCGAGGTCGGTGTCCTCGATGCGGAGCAGGAATTTGCCGCCGACGTGTCGGGCATACAAATAGTTAAAAAGTGCGGTTCTCGCGGAACCAATATGTAAATAGCCGGTCGGGCTTGGAGCAAATCTAACGCGTGTAGTCATAAATGATGATTTTCATGCAAAGACGCGGAGAACGCAAAAGAAGGATGAAAAACGGCTAACAGACATAAGATAAATAACTGTCAGCGAACTTAAATAATTCTATAAGTGACTAAGCGTTCCCGCACGATCCATCCAAAAACAGAAATGGCCGTCCGTATATCGGGACGACCAATCCAAAATAAAAATGGCGGAGACGACAGGATTCGAACCTGTGGTAGTCTTTTGGACTACAACGATTTAGCAAACCGCCGCTTTCAGCCGCTCAGCCACGTCTCCG
>JAYSZT010000025.1:0-2543 GCA_043737915.1 Acidobacteriota bacterium | reverse complement strand
TAACTAATCTAACGAGTGCATTTTCTGGTGTCACAAGCCCGAATGGAACCTGGATACTACGTTTGACGGACGGAGCGACCGGCGACACGGGATCAATTTCCGCCGCCAATCTGACCCTGACGAACGCCGTCCCCAACTGGATCACCGTCACCGGCGGACAAAGCGGCACGGGAAATGGCACGGTCAACTACACCGTTGCCGCCAACGGAAACGCCAACAGCCGACTGGGGACAATGACGATCGCCGGTCAGACGTTCACTGCGTGTCAGAACGGTTCAACCCAGACCTGTGCTGCGAGCACGATCCGGGCGCCGTTCGACTATGACGGCGATAACAAGACCGACGTTTCCATCTATCGGCCCGGCCCAGGCCAATGGTGGTATTTGAAATCGTCTGACGGTAGCAACTCGGCGATAACCTTCGGAGCGTCGACCGATAAGATCGTTCCGGCGGACTACACCGGCGATCAGAAATCGGACTTCGCTGTCTGGCGTCCGTCGACCGGACAATGGCTGATACTTAGAAGTGAGGATTTCTCATTCTTCGCATTTCCACTCGGTGTTTCGACCGACGTGCCGGTTCCGGGAGATTTTGACGGCGACGGCAAAGCGGACGCGTCAGTTTACCGACCGTCCACTAACACCTGGTATATCAACAAAACCAGCGGCGGCACCGATATCCTTACGTTCGGAGCCAGCGGTGACATACCGGTTGTAGGTAATTACGATGGCGATACGAAAGCCGACCTAGCGATCTTCCGTCCGTCGGTTGGGCAATGGTGGATCCGACGCAGTTCGGACACGGTTACCAACGTATTCTCGTTTGGTATCTCGACCGATAAGTTGGTTCCGGGCGATTACACGGGCGACGGCAAAACCGACGTCGCCTTCTGGAGGCCTTCGACCGGTGCATGGTTCATCCTTCGCAGCGAGGATTCATCGTTCTTCTCATTCCCGTTCGGCGTTTCAACAGATACACCGGTTCCGGGAGACTATGACGGCGATGGCAAATTCGACGCCGGAATTTTCCGTTCGTCGACGAACACCTGGTATCTCCAGCGTTCGACCGCCGGAACGCAGATCACCGGATTCGGAGTCTCGGGGGACATTCCAACTCCGAGTGCCTACATTCCGTAATTGCGATGGATAAAAATAAAAAGGCCGGGCGAATCATATCCGCCCGGTCTTTTTTTGTTTGATCCGCTGCTAACTATTCGATATTAAAATACTTAGCGTCAGGGTGATGAATGACGATCGCCGACGTTGATTGTTCCGGATCGAGCTGAAATTCTTCGCTGAGTTCAACCCCGATGCGTTGCGGGTCGAGCAATTCGAAAAGCTTGGTCTGATCCTCGAGGTTAGGACACGCCGGATAACCAAAACTGAACCGCGAACCCTGATAACCCTGGTGAAAAAGCTTCGGCATCTCAGGAGCATCGCTCCCGGCGATCCCGAGTTCTTCGCGAATACGTTTGTGCCACATCTCCGCAAGTGCCTCAGCAGACTCGACTGACAGGCCGTGGAATAGAAGATAATCCGTATAGTTGTCCGCCTTGAACAACTTCGCCGCGTATTCGCTCGCTTTACGACCCATCGTGACGAGATCGAAGGCAACAACGTCGATCTTGCCCGACCCGACCGAAGCGAAATAGTCGGCAAGGCACAGGTTCTTTCCGCCGCGCTGCTCGGCCGCCTGTCGGGGAAACGTGAACCGCATCCGCTCCGTCTTTTCGTCGTCCTGATAAATGACAAGATCGTTACCGCTCGACTGGCACGGATAATAGCCGTAAACCAATTTAGCCTCGAGCAGCTTTTCGCGGATGGCGTTCGCCTTGATCTCTTTGAATTTCGGATAAACCGTGTCTTTCAGTATCTCGTCATATTCTTCCTTCGATTTGCGGCCCTGTTTATACTGCCATTGTCCTTTGAAAAGAGCAGTCTCGTTTATGAAATCAAATACTTTCGTCAAGTCACCGATCTCAACGACCTTGGAACCATAAAAGGGAGCCTGTGGTAGATGTTCAACCGTTGGGATGTCCGAGCGTTTCGTATGCGTCGTGTTACCGGCAGAACGGGTCGAAACACGGGCTGCTTCCGCTCCAAGCTTCGCGTCTTCGCCGACCAGATCTTCGCTGTCCGACACCGTGATGATATCTTCATCAAGCGGATCCGTTGGCTCTAATTCTTTCTCTTTTCCGTTCGCAACGGCAGCCTTCGCTCGTTCTTTGGTAATCGCGTCGCCAGTCAGATCGTCCATCGCGTGCAATCCGTCAAAAGCGTCACGAGCATAAAAAAGCTGTCCGTTGTACAGCGGCACGAGATCGTTATCGACATAACGCCTGTTCAGGGCGGCTCCGCCCAAGATAACCGGCACATTGATACCGCGTTCGTTCATCAGCTCGAGATTGTCACGCATGATGAGCGTCGATTTTACTAGCAAACCGCTCATACCGATCGCGTCGGCCTTCGTTTCGTCCCAAGAACGCAAAATATCGTCGATCGACTGCTTGATCCCGAGATTGATCACCTTGTAACCGTTATTGG
>JAYSZT010000024.1:0-2552 GCA_043737915.1 Acidobacteriota bacterium | reverse complement strand
CGCATTTGTCCGATAGTTCTTATCGATCTCGGGTATTAATTCCTTGACGATGTAACTCTCATACTTATCATTGGCCGTAGTAACGCTGTCGGAATACCAACCGTTGTCGCCCTCCGGAGTCACAATAATGAATTTGTGGTCTGCCGCGTATTCAACAACTTTCGCCTTATCCGTCCAGTTAGAATAATGGCCGGTCAAACCGTGAAGTAGATAAATAACCGGATAGCGGGTGGACTCATTTGAAGTCTTATAGCCCGTGGGCAGGATAATGCGGTAAGGCATCTCGCGACCCATTAACGTGCTCTTAAGCTTTTGTTCGATCACCGACTTCCCGTCGGGTAGATTTGCTGTCGCGGCTTGTCCGAACGTTGAGATAGAGATCAATAAGATCGCGCCCAAAATGAGGCCAAAATATTTGCTTACTTGTGCTTTCATATGCGGCAGACTCCTCCGGATCTATCCAAATAATTTCCCAAACCACCCACCTTCTTTCTCGTGATCGACGACCTGGGTAAGTTCGCCGGGATCGAGCCAGACGCCCGTACATTTATTGCATACATCGATCTTGATCTTCTCAAAGTCGGTCTCCACCAGCGTGCCATCGCATTTAGGACATTTCAGCTCAGTCGCCTTCGAGTCTTCATGTTCCATCTTGGCCTTCATCTTGGCGATGATCTCTTGTTCTTTACGGTGAAAATACTCGTTCTCAAGTGCCGCACCGCGGTCATCTAAATCTATTGGCATATCTCGTTCTCCTAAATAATAATTAAAATATAGTGCGAAAAACGACGGGACATTGTTGTTCCACTTATTTTTTTCGCTATTTTTCAACGTCGCTGTCGGTCTTATGAATCGACCTCACACGCTGTCTCGCTTTTTTCGACCGGCGAATGGTAGGGCGGCGTTTGAGACTGCTGCCCGCCCAATCGGAAACCTGTTTGAGCGGATGCCATTCAAAACTTTCGAGCGGAAGCAGTTCGCTCGATGCATCACGCAATTTCAACGTACTAAAAGCCACAAACAAGATTATTGCATTAAATAAAGCACCCGAAAAAACAACTAACCAACCGGGTGCGAGACCGACTGTCGCTCTTTGAAAGAAAATATCCCAAAATATTTTTCGGTCCGCTTCGGTCGTCGTCGGTATCGGGGACGGATGGATGTAGATCTTAAGCGTCCACGACAGAGCGAGCAACAAAAAGATCCACAGGTAATTCGACCGTAGGCGTCGTCCGACAGCTTCCCATTCGCTGATCGTAAAATGAGGGGAGATCAGATCCGCGGCAATATGCTCGGCCCACTCCTTATCCGGTGCGACGGTTCGCTGTGAAAGCATCGGTGCGAAATAGCCCGTCTCGAGTACCCGAACACGATTTGCCCAAACCTCATAGTAACGGTAACGCCTGGCCTCCATGAACAAGAATATCGAGACCAAAAGCGTATTGATAGGTATTGCAAAATGCGGATTGTCGGGCGAGCTGAATACGAAAGAGAGCGTCGCTCCCGCAGTGATCACGGCCCAGTTCGTAGTAGCGTCGAGACGCCCGCGCCAAATGTTCGAACGCTGAACCTCACCTCGATAGAAATGCACCATCGCCATGTTGAATTCGGCAGGCAACAGCTTTTGGGCGATGGTTTCGGGGGTCGGTTTTGGTGCTTGGCTGCGCTTATGGACTTCATCCGCGAAGGCGCGAAACGACTGCGGAACACTCGTTATATGTATGTTTTCGTCGACTGGTTTCGTTCCGCGTCGAACGTCGTCCTTCATAGCTTATTGTCGCGTGACTAAGGGTAGTGCTCTCGAGGGGACAAAAGCATTTCACTATAATTTTTAACACTTTACAGTTTTGGATGCAAGAATCTACCGGTTTACGCTACACTCTGTTTCGATGACGGAGACAGACAAGAAATGGATGGAACGCGCTATCGAGATGGCACAAAACGCCGCTTCGATCGATGAGGTTCCGATCGGTGCCGTCATTGTCGGTCCGAACGGAGCGTTTCTCAGTGAGGCATCGAACCGAACGATCACCGACATAGATCCTACGGCACACGCTGAGATCCTCGCCCTTCGCATCGCAGCAAAACTGATCAAAAATTATCGCCTGATCGGGGCGACGGTTTATTCGACCATCGAACCGTGTGCAATGTGTGCCGGGGCATTGGTGAATGCCCGCATCGCCCGCTTGGTTTTTGGCGCTTTCGACGAACGCTTCGGCGGGGCCGTAACACATTTCGGCATCTGTTCCAGTGACAAACTCAACCATAGAATAGAAATTGAATCAGGCGTTCTGGCAGAGGAATGCCGTACGTTAATGCTCGATTTCTTCAAAGCTCGCCGCGTCAAGGCACAACCGTCTGCGTAAAGGATCCGGTCCGCTTAACGAAGGGCGGTCGTGAATCATTATCCTCGCGACTTGAAATATTCCTAGTTAACCCAGTAGAATGAAACGTTCGCGGAGAGGTGCGAGAGTGGATGAATCGAGCAGTCTCGAAAACTGCCGTACCTTAACGGGTACCGTGGGTTCGAATCCCACCCTCTCCGCCATTTG
>JAYSZT010000023.1:0-6093 GCA_043737915.1 Acidobacteriota bacterium | reverse complement strand
CGTAGTCCGGCAGGCTGCCGGAAATATTCAGCACCAGAACGCTGTTTTCAGGCACTGTCGGACGCCCGATCGAGTCCGCGAAGACCACAAGTGCGATGATACCCACCACCAGTACTAAGGCGAATATACCGCCGATAGTTAATAGAACTTTTGAGGTTTTTGACATTATGTTTATGCTATGTTTATGCTCGGCCAACTTCATTATCCGGTCGCTTTCAATACGCGCTAGAGCAATAAAAAGTTCTAGCCGAAATGCCGCTTTGCGACATCCAATTTTAACGCATCGCCCGCCGAACCTCATAACGCGTTGTGTTTGCACTATTTTAGACAGGGGCGACTAGCACCGCGTCTTTGCGTCGTGTTCGCTTTGGGTTATATTCAGAGTTTATGGCTAAGAAAGGTTCGATCCTCATTTGTGATGACGAAGAAATAATGCGCGACGTGCTCGAAACGATCCTTTCGGGTGCGGGCTATAAGGTCGAGCTTGCGAAAACAGGCGAGGAAGCGATCGAGGTCTACACGCAAAAATCTTTTGATCTCGTATTGATGGACGTTTCTATGCCCGGCATAGGCGGCCTGACCGCGCTCGAGGAGCTAATAAAAATGGACGCCGAGGCTGTCGTCCTGATGGTGACGGCGTATGCGACCTTTGACACGGCGATCTCTGCCTGGGAAAAAGGGGCGGCCGGAGTCATCCGTAAACCGTTCCAAAATGAGCAGATACTGTCGTTTGTCGCCCGCGGGATAAAAAGTCGTAAAAAAGAAGAAGAGCGTCGGACTCTGCGCCAAGCGATGGCAAAGTCGGTCAAACGCGAGGGATTCATTGGTCGCTCGGACATCATGGAAGACGTTTTTCGCCTGGTCGAACGCGTCGCTCCTGCCCGCTCGACCGTCCTGATCTCAGGGGAAAGCGGAACAGGAAAAGAGCTTGTCGCGAAAGCTATCCACGAGGCCAGCCCCCGCGTCGACCAGCCGTTCGTGGTCGTCAATTGCTCAAATATCCCGTCGGAACTACTCGAATCTGAACTTTTTGGCCATACCAAGGGAGCTTTTACAGGTGCGGTGGCGATGAAAAAAGGCTTGTTCGAGGTCGCCGACACCGGTTCGATCTTTCTCGACGAGATCGGAGATCTGCGTCCCGAACTACAGGTCCGATTGCTCCGCGTGATCCAGGAGCGAGAGTTTACGCCGCTTGGCGACACAACTCCGTCAAAAGTCGACGTTCGGATCATCGCGGCGACCAATGTCGACCTGCGGGAAGCCGTAAAAAACGGGCAGTTTCGCGAGGATCTCTATTATCGCTTGGCGGTCGTCCCCATCGAACTGCCGCCGCTTCGCGAAAGGCGTGAGGACATTCTGCCGCTCGCGACGCATTTTATTCAAAAATATAACGAAGAAAACGGACGCGAGATAACCGAAAATCTATCCCCCGAGGTTCTCTCCCTGCTTGAGAATTACAACTATCCCGGAAACGTCCGCGAACTTGAGAACATCATCGAGCGAGCTGTTGTCATTGCTCAAACCGACGAAATTACCGTCGATTGTCTCCGTCCAGAGGTCCGCGACCCGCAACTTGCGTTCGATATGATGAAGGGCACCGAAGGCTCGTCGAGCGATCTCGATATCGCCCGCGGAGTGAATTTTTACGACGAAGTGAAAAAATACGAGATCGACCTTATCCGCCGTGCCCTCGAACAAACCGGCGGCCACCAATCGCGCGCCGCCCGCCTTCTTGGACTCAACGCAACCACTCTAAATTCCAAGATCAAAACTCACAACATCCCGACTCGAACATAACAAAACTGGTCGTTCATAGCTTGATCGACTCCCGCCAAAATTCAGAAATTTGAAGAATTTTCCAATCTTACATACCTCAAACGGGTGACGAAGCCGTTAAGTTTACCTCTTTGTAACAACTTACAAACATTTTCCCCATGGCATAGTTTTTGACTTAGGAAGCCTCTCAGTCAGTCATTTTTATCCTTTTCGGATTTTCACCGACTGCATCGAACTTTAGGAGGAGTACAAATGAAGAGTTTTTTTCTTGTAGTTTTAACTACACTTTTGACCGCGGCTGCCGTTTTCGGCCAAGGCACCAATGGTCGGTTGATCGGATCCGTCTCTGACGCATCCGGGGCGATTTCGGGGGCGACGATCGTCGTAACTGATACACAGACTGGTCGCGAAAGAACACTAACGTCCGACGCTGACGGAACGTTTAGCATTCAACAACTTCAGTTTGGAATTTATACCGTAAAGGTTACAGCGGCAGGATTTAAGGCGTTTACCGCGAACGAACTAAAAATCGACGCCGGTAAAGAATACCCATTGAGTGTGGTTCTTGAGGTTGGAGCGGTTTCAGAAGTGGTTACTGTTACCGCCGGATCTGAGGCAATCAACTCCACAAATGCTGAATTGAGCACCACTGTCAGCCCGCAGCAAATTCGAGAGCTGCCGTTAAACGGACGTAATCCGCTTGCTCTTTTGAGTCTTCAAGCTGGAGCGAATGTTACGACCAATTCAATCAATGGTCAAAGATCTTCGTCGACGGCTGTTACTCGTGACGGACTAAATGTGCAGGATAATTTTATCCGTACAGGCAGGTTCGTATCCGACCAACCTACTGTTGACGACACTGGCGAATTTACCGTCACGACGCAGAACTCCGGAGTTGAACAGGGCGGTGGCTCAAGCCTCGTACAGCTAGTTACTCCTCGCGGCGGCTCAGAGTTTCACGGGAATTTATACGAATTCAACCGTAATTCAAAGTTTACTGCCAACTCCTTCTTCAACAATGCCGCGACGCCAGGTATCAGGAAGCCGTTCCTCAACCGAAATCAATTCGGGGGCACGATCAGTGGACCAGCTCCCCTGCCATATTTTGGTGAAGGTAAGCCTGTTTTCCTTAAGAATAAAGGTTTTTTCTTTTTCAATTACGAACAATTTCGTTTGGCACAGCAGGCAACGATCACAGGCTTAACTACACTTCTTCCACAAGCACGCAACGGCAGTTTTTCGTACGTAGGCACAGACAATGTAACGCGGACCGTCAATGTCCTTACCGGTGCAGGTTTGGATCTCGTGACAGGAACGAATGCCGGAATTTTTACTAACGCTGGCGGAGCTTTGCCTGTCGATCCCATAATTAAAGCACGCCTTCTAGATTTGCTTCCAACTGATGGCAACGGCGTTGTTTCGGGCGTTAACTTTACAAAAACAACAAGCCTTAATCGTTCAGATCCACTAAGGAGAGATGCGTGGTCAGCTCGTTTTGATTTTGATCTTAACCAACAAAATTCATTCAACGCAGTTTACAAGCGCAACAATGCCTTGGATGCTCGTACGGATATCGCTGCAGGTTTCTCTCCGAACGTTTTTGTTGAGCAAGGTGGTCCAACAAACTTCTGGGTCGCAGCGTGGCGATACACTCCAGGTGGCACTTTCTCGAACGAACTTCGCGGCGGTTTTCAAAAATCAGAACCTTTCTTTAACGACAAGGACTTTTTGCCGACAAACTACTTGATCGGACAGACACTGTTTACCACGCCGGAAGCGTCGTTTTTTGACCAAGGCCGCAATACGCGATATCGCAATGTTCAAGATAACGCCGTTTACAGCATAGGCAATCATTCGTTACGTTTCGGAGCTCAGGCGGAGTTCTACGAATTCTCGCCGTTGAATGCTGTCGGCACGACACCGACATACACTATCTCTAGTACAGCGAATCCGAACACCCCGGGCCTGCAAAGTTCATTATTTACCAACATAAATGCAACCGACCTTGCGCGTGCAAATAATTTGCGTTACACGTTGGCTGGTATAGTCGGGACTGGAACCCGAACGGCAAATCTTATAGATCCGCAATCAGGATACGGTTTCAATCCTGCGATCGACATTTATAACTTTGAATTGTACTCAGGCTACGTATCTGATCAGTGGAGAGCTAGACCCAACCTCACACTCAACATGGGATTGCGATATGACTACTACACACCGCTGAATACCCCGGTGCCTAAATACCTGGAGCCGGTGTTTACTAATCCAGACGATATTCTTGGAAGTTTGTCTAATCCAGCAGCCGTCTTGGACATTGTTGGAAAGAATGGCGGGTCGCCAGGAAATTACTTCAAAGGGGACAAGAACAACTTTTCCCCCAGCGTTAGCGTTGCATACTCACCAAAATTTGGTAAGGGTATCTTATCCGGTATTTTCGGAGGGGATACGGTTATTCGCGGTGGTTTCCGCGTGAACTATATTAATGATGAATACACAAAGGCAGCATCAACTCTCGTTGCTGCGAATCCTGGGCTCGGTGCTCTAGCAATCAACGCTCCAAATTTGCGCTCGTCGCTATCGCCAATTCCTGGATTCAATCCGCTCCCGAATTTTAACGCGTTGCCTCCAGTGGCAACAACACCAATTCTGCTAAGTACGAATAACGCCGCCGGAGCTTTTACGCGAACTCTTTTTGGTGTTGATCCCAACTATAAAGTTCAGCAGAATTTTGAATACAACGTTGGAATACAGCGAAACTTTATTCTTGGAACTGTGGTGGAAGCAAGATATGTTGGCGGACGAAGCAGTTCGGCTGCTAGAAGTAACGACTTTAACCAAGTCGATATTATCAAGAACGGCTTCTTGTCTGATTTCAACAAGGCGCGTGAAAATTGCCGCCTTCAGGGCCTTACTACCACGGGCGGAGCAACAGCCTTCGATCCTGCTTTCTTCTGTACCAGTGCTGCCTATAATCCGGCGATACCGGGAAGTCAGCAGTTATCAGTTTTCAATAACCTTACCGGTTTAGGAAACTTGACCAATGCCACTAACCTTACGTTCATAAGGAACTTCGCTGCTGGTTCGCTTGCCAGAGAGTATATCCGGCTCCAGCAGAGAGGAACTGTTACTTTCCAGCCAGCGACTAACGCATACGCCCTTGAAATCCTAGTGAATGGCGGACATTTCATGTATAACTCGCTGCAGACTGAGATTCGTCGCCGGTTCGACAGCGGACTATACTTCCAGGTTAACTATACATTCCAAAAATCTCTCACCGACGTATTGGGTGACGCTAACGCTGATCAAAATCGTCAGGGAACATTTTTGGATAATAACAATCCTCGCCTCAACTACGGGCGTGCAGATTACGACAGGACGCACACCGTCAACGCTAACATGATCTATGAACTGCCTTTTGGTAAGGGAAAGAGTTTCCTTAACAAAGGCGGAATATCCAATGTTATTTTTGGCGGATTTCAGTTCTCATCGATCGTTAACCTAAGCTCCGGCCCGCCACTTGGCATCGTAGATCCACGAGCGACCTTTAATACTCGTGGCACGGGCCGACAGTCGGCTCGGACGACTCTGACGACAGCTGAGATCAAGAAGTTGACCGGTAAATTTAGTACTCCTAATGGTGTTTACTTCGTTAACCCTTCGGCTTTGTTCGCTACGATTCGGAACCCAACCACGAACGTTACGCAGACTGGTTTTGACCTGAATCAACAGCTTCCTGCGGGTTTCACATTGGTTAGCGTTCGTGCGGCAAGCCCTATTGATCAGGCTCCTTTTGCGGGTCAGAAGTTTTTCTTCAATAAGGCTGGCGAGGTTGGCAACCTGCCAACTAACTTCCTGAATGGATTGCCCTACTTAAACTGGGATGCCAGTTTAAGCAAAGGCATTAAGTTTTCGGAATCGATGCGTCTGCAGCTTCGTCTTGAGGCATTTAATGTTCTCAATAGTCAGGTTCCGTTCTTTGGAGCTGACCTGAACATCGACAGCAATAGTTTCGGGCGTGTAACGGGTAGCTATAATGCTCCTCGAATCGTTCAATTCGGCGCTCGGTTCGATTTCTAATTTAGGCCACTTTGGCTAATTTGGGTCTGCCGATCTTCGGATCGGCAGACTTTTTTATTTGGTGGGGTTTAATAGGACGAGTTTAGTAGCTATACTGTGGTGAAATCTGCCATGGGATCCTCTGTAAATGCCAACGCTAGTCTTGCCATAAACCCTCTTGGGGCGGGGGATCTGATCGATCGATCGGTTCGGTTTTACCGGCGAAATTTGTGGACTTTTATTGTAATTGCCTCGCCGCCG
>JAYSZT010000022.1:0-2557 GCA_043737915.1 Acidobacteriota bacterium | reverse complement strand
AGGCGAAATGACACATAAACCGGTGATCGCGATCGTCGATCTCGATGATCTGCCGACGATCAAGGAATTTGAGCTGTTCCGCGATTATTTCGAGTCATTAGGATATCAATCGCTAATCTGTTCCCCGGCCGAACTTGAGTTTGATGGCAAACGTCTCTCGTGCAACGGAACTGAGATCGACATTGTCTACAAACGACTCCTTGTAAACGAGTATCTCCCGATAATGGCTGAACAACCTGCCCTACTCGACGCTTATCGAGCTGGAGTGGTTTGTCTCGTTAATAGTTTTCGCGGCAAGCTGGTTCACAAAAAGGCCGTTTTCTCGGTGCTGACGAACGAGCGTTATAAACATCTCTTCAGCGACGTAGAGATAGCCGCAATCACAAAACATATTCCCTGGACACGAAAGTTTCGGCAGGAGCAGACGGAGAACAACGGCGAAACTATCGATCTTGTCGATTGGACAAGGAATAATTCTCAAAAGCTAGTTCTCAAACCAAACGATGACTACGGCGGTCACGGAATTTATATCGGGTGGAATTCAACGGGCGAAGAGTGGGAAGACGCGATCGGCCTAGCTCTTAAGAACGGCGACTATCTCGTTCAAGAAAGAGTAAAAACGGCGCGAGAATCGTTTCCGATGCTTACAGATGATCAAGGCAATTGGGAGTTCGTTGAGCAACTAGTGGACCTCGACCCACTTCTCTTCCTTGGCAAGGTAGGCTCAGCATTCACCCGCCTTTCTTCGACTGAACTAGCCAACGTTTCATCCGGCGGCGGAATGGTGCCGACGTTTATTATTAGCGAAAAATAAAGTGCTAATTCCCAACGTTCTAAAAACATCTCAACATCAAAGAAAAAACCTAGCTCGGAACTATGTCCAATACTTCTCAACAATCACGCCTACGAAAGCTCACTGAGGAATTTGTTCTTTTGGAAAACAGGCTCAAGCTAGGCGGTGGACCGGCGAAGATCGAGAAGATCCATGCCCAGAACAAGTTAACCGCTCGAGAACGTGTAGAGCTTCTCTTGGACGTCGATTCGTTTTCGCAGGAGATCGGATTGTTAGTTGCGTATGACCAATACGAAGGCCAGGCTCCGGCGGCGGCGGTTGTGACCGTTATTGGGAAAGTACAAGGGCGAGAGTGCGTGGTCGTTGCCAATGACGCGACTATAAAGGCGGGAGCGTGGTATCCCGAAACGATCAAAAAGATTCTTCGTGCACAAGAAATCGCGATGCGAAATCGTGTACCGATCGTCTACCTCGTAGATTCAGCCGGCGTAAATCTGCCTTATCAAGGGGGCGTATTTCCCGGACAATACGGAGCAGCTCGGATTTTTTATTACAACTCTATAATGCGGCGATATCTGAAAGTCCCGCAGATAGCGGCCGTGATGGGAATGTGTGTCGCCGGCGGTGCTTATTTGCCCGCTCTGAGTGACGTTATTTTGATGGTCGAGGGAACTTCGTTTATGGGCCTGGGCGGGGCAAACCTGGTCAAAGGCGCAACCGGGCAGACGATCGACAATGAAACGCTCGGCGGTGCCATGACCCACAATTCAATTTCCGGCGTCGCACACTATCACACGCCCGACGACAGGAGTTGTCTAGTAAAAATTCGCTCTTTAGTCGCAGATCTTCCGGCGAAGGATCAAACCCGTGTTTCCGTGTCCGAACCGCAACCGGCAGCAAAAAGTTCAGCTTCACTCTACGACATTCTTCCCGAGGACCATCGTGCCCCGTACGATATGAAAGCCGTCCTGGACACCTTTCTCGACGGCGGTGGTATCGATGAATTTCAGGCCGATTTTGCCAAGGAAATGATCTGCGGAACGGCTCGTATCGGAGGGATACTGGTGGGCGTGATCGCTAATTCCCGCGGGATGTCAAAGGGCAAAGTTGGCTCGCCACCACGATTTGGCGGAATTGTTTACACTGAATCTGCCGAGAAAACTGCGTATTTTATCGAAAACTGCGATCGCCATTCGACTCCGTTGCTTTTTGTCCAGGATGTTTCGGGGTTTATGGTCGGAGCCGAGGCTGAGCACAGCGGAATTATTCGGGCGGGAGCTCATTTTGTCGAAGCGATGGCGACCGCTAAGGTTCCGAAGATCGTCCTGACGATCAATCACGCCTCCGGAGCCGGCTATTACGCCATGGCGGGGCAAGGATTCGATCCTGATTTTATTTTTTCTCTGCCAACCGGCCGAATGGGCGTGATGGAGGGCGATTCTGCCGCCGTTGCCATCTATGGAACTCAGATCGAGAAATTGAAAAAAGAAGGTAAGGAACCGCCAGCGGCGATGCTCGCGGAAATGCAGAACGTCCGCGACACATACGATCGCGAACTCGACGCCAAACACGCTGCTGCCCGAGGCCTGGTCGACGCAATTGTCACACCCGAAAACATTCGGGATTCGCTTTTACTCGCCTTACAAACCTGTCTTAACACCAACGCTCCGCATATCGGTCCGTTCGTTCTGCCCAATAATGTCTGAAACCACACTCCGCTAAAGTTCGTTCTTGCTCTATTTCTCCCAGTCGGGCGTATGAAAT
>JAYSZT010000021.1:0-6098 GCA_043737915.1 Acidobacteriota bacterium | reverse complement strand
CCCGCGACCTGATCGAAAATCGCACTTCTCTCTCCGGTAAAATCATTTCCATCGGTGTCGAAGGCGTCGATAGCTCGCTTGATAATTTGTTCGAGATCCAACGGGCATTGACCGAGGAACTACAAGAAAAACTGCTTCGGATAAGAATGGTCAGGTTCGGGACGCTCGAAACGCGTCTCAGTCGTGCCGTTCATATAACGTGTCAGGACGAAGGTAAAAAGGCGAGCATTGAGATAGAAAATCAGGATGTCGAGGTCGACACACAGATAATTGACGCTCTCGTCGAGCCTTTACTCCATCTGCTCAAGAACGCGGTTGTCCACGGCATTGAGCTGGCTGAAACAAGGCGATTGATCGGCAAACCCGAAAAAGGGTTCATTCGCGTTTCTATTCATACCGATGAAAGCGATGTGATCGTTTCGGTGAAAGATGATGGACGCGGTATTTCCGCCCCAAAACTCAAAGAAAAAGCGATCGCAAGTGGCCTTCTTTCGGTTGACGAGGCTGCGAACCTCGCAGATTTTGAAACATGGGAGCTTATCTTTAACAAAGGTTTGACGACTGCCGAGACGATCAATCTTAATGCCGGCCGAGGGATCGGAATGAACATCGTTCGAGAGAGCGTCGAGGCTCGCGGAGGCAGTGTCTCACTTAGCACCGAACCACAAAACGGGACCACATTCACCATCCGCCTTCCACGATTTGTCGTAAGTTTGGAGAAAGGACATTCGAAAGAGCAGGAAAACTCAGCGAAACCCCAACCCGTTGTTCTTGTCGTTGACGATAGCGCTAGCATACGTCACCACAATGTCACGCTTATCGAGGCGAGCGGCTGCAAAGCAATTACAGCAAATGACGGAGCCGAGGCACTGGAACTACTCCTTTCCGGAGTCTGGAATCCCGACGTGATAATTTCCGATGTTGAAATGCCAAATATGGACGGTTGGGAACTCCTCAAGTACGTAAAAACGGATGACAATTTCGGCTCGATCCCGGTGGTCATGTTGACCACGCTCGACGCCGACGAACATCAGTTGCGGGCAGCCGAACTCGGAGCCGCTGAATACGCGATAAAACCTTTAACTAGAGAGGTCTTGGAGGAGAAATTGTCCGCAACGATCGGTGATATTTATCGTAGAAAATCGTAGGTTAAGGTTCCCGATACTTTTACGGCATTTCCATTGAACTTAACCGGAGAAAAAACAGCCCGAAATGCCGCCGTCTCGGCTCCTGATTGGAACAACCTCGGCCCGCTTACCGCGCACGCGAAAACGACGCGTCCGGTCTCGTTAACCAAAACCCGCACGTTGACCTTACCGTCCTCTCGAGACGACTTCGGTTGTTTCGGCACCTCGGGAACCGGAAGCGTTAGAGCTCTCGCGTTCAGGATTCCGCCGTCAACCGTATTATCCTTCGGTGTCTCCAGAGTATTTTTAGAAATCGTCCGGAATTTGAGATTGATCTCGTCAGCCTCAGCGCTTCGTCCGATCTTGTTAAGAGCACACGCCGCCGATTCTCGCAGCAGCAAGTTATCGGTTGGATCGTCGAGTGATAACTTTTTGCGTATTTCAAGCGACCTGAGCAAGAGCGGGGCCGATTTGGCGAATTCGCCCTGGCCACTGTAAACCTGCCCAAGAGCGTTCAAAAGGCCGGTGATCTCCGGTGATTCGAGGCCGTGAAGCCGCTCCCGGATCACGATCGCCTGTTGGAATTTGGAAACCGAGCGTTGAGGTGCTCCCTCTGCAATTGTTACAAGGCCGACGGTCTCAAACATCTCTGCTTGCGAAATCTGGTCAGATCTCGCAAGCGGTTCATTAAGTTCGTAAATATTCAATGCCCGTTCAAAATTGGCCAATGCATCTCTCCGCCGATTGAGTTTTAACTCAATGTAAGACAGATTTCGCACCGACTGACCAAGCATAATGTGATCTAGGCCGTAGGATTTCTCTCGTTTCGCAACAACTGCTTTCGCAAGCGGCAGAGTCTCAAGGAATTTACCGGCGTCAAATAGCCGAACTATTTCTGCGCTGAGTTGAATTGTTTCGTCGCTTGTACCGACCGCCGTCTGCCCAAAGCCCGACGACAGGCAGCACAATATCAGAAAACTGGTCGCGAATAACTTCATCGTAACGAACGACATTCTATTTAACCGGAGGACGGCTCGGTCGGATCTCAACCTTGCTCGGAAGTGATCGAGGATTCATCGAAAGCAGGTCCATTACGACATCCGCGATGTCTTCCGGCTGTATTTGCCACGCCTTTTCTGCAGACGGCGTGTCGTTGCCAAAGCTCGTATTTACACTGCTCGGGCAGATGTAGCTGACCTTGATATCATCCTGCCGCACCTCTTGCATCATCGCCTCGGTGAATCCGTTGAGCCCAAATTTCGAAGCATTATACGCCGCCATTTTCGGGTGAGCGTTCTGTCCGGCCAGCGACGAAATATTAATAATGTAGCCGCCGCCACGCTTTTTCATCATCGGGATCCCGTAGTGGCAAGCATAAAAAACGCCGAGTAAATTCGTCTCGATCGTCTGCCGGAATTCGTCGCCCGAGATAACGTCCACCGTTTTTCCGATCACCGCCATTCCGGCATTATTGATCAGAATATCGACCCCGCCGAAGGTACGCTCGCACTCCTCGAGCATCTGCCGCACTTGATCCTCGCTCCGCACATCGCAAACCTCTCCGCCCGCCTTCCCATGCGCCGAAAGCTCAGAGATCGCGTTCCGCAACTCAGTTTTGTTCCGCCCACAAATAAACACGCTCGCACCCGCCTTGGCGAGGCTCGCCGCAACCGCATATCCTATGCCTTTCGTAGCTCCCGTGACTACCGCGACCTTTCCTTCTAATCTCATACAATATTTCTTTGCGTCAAAACCTCAAACAGCTTACGATATGGGCAACTCGAGCCAATCCTCACGGATTTTCCATTCCTGAATCTGTGACGGACGAAAACTTCTTCCGAACGCTATCAACATTTGAGCTTTCTTCAGGGATTTTTAACCTCGGGGAATCTACATTACTCAATTCGACCCATACAACGGTCACGCTTCCATCGGGGCCTCTCGCCACGACGCGAAAAGCAACGATCACATCTCGACGCAGGTCAAAATCCATCTCATTATAACTTGCCCCCGGAACCGCACGGAGCACCTTGCCGTCATAGGCCACGACCCGCAGAGCATATGTCGAATTGTCAGTTACCGCTAACGAGCGGGCATAGACAAAGCCGTCGCGTTCGAGACCCGTCACAACAGCGTCTTCGATCGCCTTTGCCCGGCTGAGATCACTCACGGGCTTAAACTCCGTCAGAAAATCGATACCGGGCGTTCGTAGTGAGATATTCTCGATGGCAACATCGCCAAGCCTGGTCATCAAGCCGTGCATCATAATACCCGGAATACGAAAATTCTGGCCTACCAGCATCAGATCGGCTAAATGACTAATTCGATAGTTCGCTGTGCGAAACGAATATGAAGTGCCCGATCCCGGCATTGTGTAATTGAGGCATTCCACGGTGGCGACTACAACCTTAGAATTTTCGGCACAACTGGCATTGGCCACCAGCTTAAACATACCGGTGTTCTTTCGTTCAAGAAACGTTTTATATTGGAGCAATATCTCCGGACTCGGTGCGATAGCTGCGAGTTCGCTCGCGGTCGGTTTTCGATATAGCGGCTGGGCGTATTTCTGGACAAGCAGCTGTCTGAGTGCAAGTTCCTGTGCGGGCGTCATCGTCACGTTGCCATCAGGCGACGGATTATTTACCGTGTTCATCCCCGTGCCCGTTCGCGAAATAAAGGGCGTCGGCAGCGGACGAGGTGCTGAGGCTGGAGTAGGGGTTGCTTGCTGCGCAAACGCAACGGTAGTAGATGATACAATTACCAATAGAAACAAAAGAAACCGTTTCATACTGCCTCCCAATGCAGGCAAGCCCATCTTGCCCCGAAACTAAAGTTTTTCTCTCAATATGTCATTCACAATTTTCGGATTCGCCTTGCCTTGCGAAGCCTTCATTACCTGACCAACAAAAAAGCCAAACAGCTTATCATTTCCGCCGCGATAGGCGTCGACGTTTGGTTGGTTGGCGGCGATGACCTCGTCGACGATCTTTTCGATGGCACCGGAGTCTGAAACTTGTTCGAAGCCTTTTTCCTCGATCACGTCCGCCGCCGAGCTTCCGCCCGCGAACATCTCGATCAGAACTTCCTTCGCCTGATTGTTATTGATCGAGCCGGACTCGACCGCTTTTAGCAGCTCGGCCAACGCCTGCGAGCTTACGGCGCTATTAGCGATCGACGTGCCGGAGTTGTTCAGTTCACGCGTCAGTTCACCGAGTATCCAGTTCGACGAGAGCTTGGCATTATTGCTAAGTCGGGCAGTCGTCTCAAAATATTCTGCGAGATCTTTGTCAGCTACGAATTGCGACGCGTCGGAAAAACTGATGCCGTACGTTTCAATAAATCTGTCCCGCATTGCGTCCGGCAGTTCAGGCATCTGCGACTTTACCGTCTCAATGAATTCCGCTGAGAGCACCAGCGGTTGCAGGTCCGGTTCGGGAAAATATCGGTAATCGTGGGCGTCCTCTTTAGTACGCATGAACCGTGTGCGATTGTTTTTTTCATCCCATAGCCGCGATTCCTGTTGAACGCCTTCGCCGGCCTCGTGAGCCTCGATCTGACGTTCGATCTCGAATTCGATAGCCTTTTGCATAAAGCGTACCGAGTTGAGATTTTTTAGCTCGACCTTGTTTCTAAACTCCGTCTCGCCGACCTTTCGAACAGAAACGTTTGCCTCGCAACGCAGATTTCCCTTTTCCATATCGGCGTCGCTCGCACCGACCCACTGCAGAACGCGGCGAACGTGATTCACGTAATCGTACGCCTGCCACGAGGTCCGAAAGTCAGGCGAGGTGACGATCTCACCCAGCGGCGTTCCCGCCCGATTTAGATCAACGTATGAAAATTTATCTGTTTCAGGCAAACCTTCGTGGACGTTTTTCCCCGCATCTTCCTCTAAATGCATCCGCTGAACGTGGATCGTCATCGGCTTCCATTCTGACGGACGGCCATGCTCGTCGCGCTCCGATGTGAGTATCGTCAGTTGACCATTCGCCGAAAAAGGCTTGTCGTACTGCGAGATCTGATAGCCTTTCGGCAGGTCTGGATAGAAATAATTCTTACGCGCGAAAACCGATGTTTCCTGCACCTCGAGCCCGAGAGCCAATGCTGCCCGAGCTCCGAGTTCTATCACCCGCCGATTCAAAACTGGCAACGCCCCGGGCAGACCGAGACACGTCGGACACGTATTCGAATTAGGCTCACCGCCCGTCTCGACCGCACATGAGCAAAAGATCTTGGTCTCCGTCGCCAACTGAGCATGGATCTCCATGCCGATAACCGCTTCCCAGCCTTGTTTCATAAGTCTCTTATTTTCTGTCTATCCATCGAGCGGCAGGCTGTTGCGGCCTACTCGTCGTTCCCGGTGTCGGCCAAAAATTCCCGCCCGCAAAATATCCTGGCTGAGTGTACGGTTGGCGGATCGGACGCCTGTAATATCGACCGCCCGAGTAAAACGTCGAGTAGACGTAAGGATCGCTATTGAATCTGGGGCTGTCGTAAACAACGTAATTTGACGCTGCGGCATACCGCTCGGCACGTTCGCGTTCCGCGGCCAAACGTTCTTTCTCAAGTCTCTCGGTGCGAAGTTTAACTGAAAGCTCGGCCAGATCTTTTCGATCTTGCTCATTTCTCCGGGCCAGTTCCTCCGGCGACGGCATACCGAGCCTCTGATAATTTTCCCGATAGTCCGCAGTGGCTTTCACCCGCTGGTCTTTATATTTTTCGAGATCGAGATTGGTAACGATCTTCGTCTGGCCCACCGCAGTTAAGGTCAAAACAAAAACAAAACAGACAAAATACAGAATTTTCATAATTCATTGCCTCCGATATCTAGATTTTAACACGATGTGCGATGCGGGCAAGGAAAAAGAAATTTGCGGGTTAATTAAAAATTAAAAAGAAGTTTACTTGAAAGGCCAGCCTTTCTGAAACGCTTAGCGAAGACCTAAACGCAGATAACGCAGATGAAGATTT
>JAYSZT010000020.1:0-25685 GCA_043737915.1 Acidobacteriota bacterium | reverse complement strand
GTATCATTAGACTATGCCGCTGCGCGACGCTCACAACCGAGTAATCCGAGATCTGCGAATATCGCTGACCGATCGGTGTAATTTTCGTTGCTTTTATTGCCTCCCAAACGGCGAACCGCCGCTCGCCCGGAAAGAGACGATCCTTTCGTTCGAGGAGATCGCGTACTTATCTGATATTTTTGTGTCGCTGGGCATAGAAAAACTTCGACTTACCGGCGGCGAACCGTTAATACGAAAGGACGTTCCTAAACTAGTCGCTGAGCTAACGAAGCTAAAGCCCGCTCTTATCGACTTGGCCCTCACGACAAACGGTTTCGACTTTCCCCGGCACGCCGCCGCTTTGAAAACTGCCGGCCTCGACCGCGTAACGATCAGCATTGACAGCCTCGACCGCGAACGGTTCACGGAAATAACGGGCGTTGACGCTTTAGACAAAGTGTTCGCGGCGATCGAGTCGGCGAAGACCTCCGGATTTGAGCCCGTAAAGATAAATGCCGTGATCATTCGGGGACGCAACGACGATGAGGTAGTCGATTTCGCTGGATTTGCCCGCGAGAACGATCTGAAATTTCGTTTTATCGAATATATGCCGCTCGACAGCGGCCACGGCTGGCAACGCGATCAGGTCGTCGCCGGAAAAGAGATCTTCGATGCGATCAACGCGGTCTATCCGCTCGAGTTGGTCGACAAAACGCGTGGCAGCGAAACTTCGTGGAAGTATAAATTCGCCGACGGTTCGAAAGGTGAGATCGGTATCATCGCACCCGTCACCGAAATGTTCTGCGGCGCCTGCTCCCGCATCCGCCTCACCGCCGACGGCCAGATCCGCACCTGCCTATTCTCAACCACCGAACACAACCTCCGCGACGTCCTGAGAAGCGGTGCGACACGTATCGAGATCGTCGAATTTATCGAAGGCGTAGTAATGAAAAAAGAACCGCGACATTATATCAACGACACGACATTTCAACCCGCAAGTAGATCGATGAGTTTTATCGGGGGCTAAGCACCTGCCTTCTTACTATATCCCGCAGGAAGTCCGCTGCTCGCTATACCCTTAAGGGCAGCCACAAATCGATCCAATTCCTTCGGCGTCGTGTACGGTCCGGGAGATACGCGTATTGCGTTCGCAAATGGTGAGTGACGGCCTGATTTATCTTGGACTAGAATTCCTTTTTCCTTACGTAAATAACGAACTAATCCGGCCGATGGAATGTTCTTTAGCGCGACTGAGGCGACGCCAAAACTGCGATCGGGTTGTGACGGCGTCAGAATTTCTACCCTCGAATCTCGACTAAGCTTATCTCGCCAATACTTTCCGAGATATCGCATGCGGTTCAACTTGCGCTCCGGGCCGAGCATCTTTTGAAATTTGATCGCCTCGCCGACGGACGCGTTGGCGGCCATGTTGCACGTGCCCGACCATTCGTACAGATCCATCGGATATTGTGAGGTGTCCCATGATGGCGGGTGCAGCGGCCAGACCTTGCCAACGTGTTCTTTTCTCATGATGAGAACACCGGTGCTGATCGGACCGCCCATCCATTTGTGCAGCGAGGTCGCGAGGAAATCACAGCCGATGCTGTCGAAATTCACATCCAGCATCCCGACGCTCTGTGCCGCATCGACAAGTACGGCGACACCGCGTTCCCGAGCCGCCGCCGTGATCTCGGCGACCGGTAGAATCTCACCGGACCATGCGCTGACGTGTGAAACAAGCATGAGCTTTGTCCGTGGATTGATCGCTTGTTTGATCCGGTTCACGAGAGCGAGACTTTCTTCGCCGATCGCGGAAACCGAAACCGTCTTCATCACCACACCCTCGCGTTTGGTCCGCTGAATGATGGTCTCGATCATGTCAGGGTACTCGTGGTTCGTCACAAGTATCTCGTCGCCAGCCACGAGCGGAAATCCGTGCAAGACTGTATTAAGCCCGTAAGTCGCATTCGGCGTCATCGCGAAATTATTTTCTTGAGTTCCGAGAAGCGTTGCGAGTTCTTTTCTAATATCTTTGCCGGTGAACTCCAACATCTCTTCAAATCGTTCTGCCGGGGCCTGACTAAGCTGCCTCGACCGCTTAGCGAATGCGTCAAACACTAAGGTGCTTGTCGGTGACGTGTTAGCGTGATCGAGGTCGATATAGTCGGTTGGCGGAACGTAAAGAGACCGTATCTTTCGCCAAAATGCTTCGTCCTGTCCGATTACCTCAGGATCCAAATGCGACATCCCGCTCACTACCTTTCCCAACGCGACGGACGAACCGGGCATCAAATGGCCTAGTAAGCCCACCGCCGCCACGCTTCCCGATCGTCTAAAAAACTCGCGTCTTTCCATATTTAACGCTGGTCAGCTTTGTTTCCTGCCCGCCATATCGAGTCCGACCGCTGCGACTAGGATCGAGCCTTTGATGATGTCCTGCATGAAGTCGCGGACGTTGAGCAATGACATTCCGTTGTCAAGGCTCGCCATAATGAGGGCTCCGAGACAGGCACCGAATATGGTGCCGCGGCCGCCGACGAGGGATGCTCCGCCGATGACGCAGGCGGCAATGGCGTCTAGTTCCTTGAGTGTTCCGGCGTCCGGAGTTGCACTGCCGACACGGCTGGTAAGAATTAGTGCCGCGATGCCGGTCAAGGCCCCGAGCAATGCATAGACCTTGAGGACGTTGAATTTGTTATTGATTCCTGACAACCTCGCCGCGTCGGAGTTCCCGCCGATCGCATACAGATAGCGTCCAAAAGTTGTCGAAGTAGTAAGGAATCCTCCAAATAAAGCGACAGCGACAAGTATCAACACGGGAACGGGAACGCCCTGGTACGAGTTCATGACCCAAATGAATGCCACGATCGCTCCGATCGGAATGATTGCCTTGAGCAACGCCGCACCATAGTTCGCTTCACCGAGACCATATTGTTTGACGACCCGTGCATTTCGGTACGCCATGAAAAGCACGAATAGGATCGCAAGTCCGGCGAGAACCCAACCAACTGATAACGGCAGGTTTCCCTGACCGATAGTCTTAAAAGCGAATACGCTTTCGGCCTGATCAGAGATCGGAATAGTACTGCCGCCGAGCAGCCATTTGACCGCTCCGCGCCATGCGAGCAATCCGCCGAGCGTCACGATAAAGGCAGGAATATTGAGATACGTAATCAAAACGCCCTGAAACAGCCCGACCGACACGCCCACTATTACCGCCAGAATTATCGCCGTCGGCAGTCCATAACCGATCGATAGAACAAAGGCGGCGATCCCGCCGGCAAATCCCAAAACGGAACCGACCGACAAGTCGATATTTCCCGAGACGATCACCATCAGCATGCCGACGGCTAAAATTCCGGTCACGGACATCTGCGTCATCAAATTCGAAAGGTTTCTCGAATTGAGAAAGATCGAGTCGGTCGCCCAGTGAAAATACATCCAGATGACAGCCAGAACTGCGATCATTACATATGCTCGCAGCGACGATCCGGACAGTATTGATTGTTTTGTTTCACTCATCTTTTGTTAGTTGTTGCCGGTCGCGGCCGCCATTACTTTCTCAGGGGTAGCATCGCTCCTGGTGAATTCACCAGTCACGCGGCCTTCGTGTAGAACGATCACTCGGTCTGAGAGCCCCAAAACCTCGGGCAGTTCACTGGAAACGAGTACGATCGCCATGCCTTCTTTCGCGAGCTTATTGATCTCGGCGTAAATTTCCTGCTTTGCACCGACATCGATGCCTCGTGTGGGTTCATCAAGAAAAAGTATCTTCGGGTTGGTTAAAAGCCATTTGCCGAGCACGACCTTTTGCTGATTGCCGCCTGAAAGCGTACCGGCGATCGTCAGTGTCGAATTTGCCTTGATATGCAGCGATTTCATCGGGCCGGCGGCAGCGACACTTTCACGCGTCCGGTTAGTCATGAAGCTGCCTGAGATCCGCGGCAAACAGGCAAGTGTCATGTTGTCGAGTATCGTCTGTTCGAGTATCAGCCCAAACCTTTTGCGGTCCTCGGTGACGAAACCAACCCCGTTGGCAATCGCGTCGGCCGGAGAATTTATCTCCACTTTCTTTCCGTTAGCGAAAACCTCGCGTGAGCATTTACCGGGCCACGCTCCAAATATCGTCATCAGGAGTTCGGTTCGCCCGGCACCCATCAGGCCGGCGATTCCGAGCACCTCACCTTTTCGCACCGCGAACGAAATATCATCTACAAGCTTTTTATTTGGATTGTCCGCCGAATAGGCAGTGAGGTTTTTCACCTCGAACGCGGTCTCACCGAATTCGTGTTCAGGCTGCGGGAAAATGTCGCCGACGTCTCGTCCAACCATCGCGGAGATAACCTTGGCCTTTGTCATTTCGCTTGCTGCGTGTGTGCCGACTGTTTTACCGTCACGCAGGACGGTGATCCGGTCGCTCATTTGAAAGACCTCGTCGAGCTTGTGCGAAATGTAGATCATGCCAACGCCGCGAGTGCGGAGTTTTTCGAGGATAACGAACAGCGTTTCAACTTCTGATTCCGTCAGAGCTGCCGTCGGTTCGTCGAGCACCAGTATCTTCGCTTTTTTGGAAAGAGCCTTCGCGATCTCAACCAGTTGTTGTTGGCCGATGCCAAGGTTACCGACGGGAACACGCGGATCAATATCCAGATTCAGATCGCGAAGCAGTTCGGTCGCCTTGTGATACAACTCTGACCAATTGATGATGCCAAAACTCGACGGTTCCTTTCCGAGGAAAATATTCTCGCCGACAGTTAATTCTTTAACCAGCGACAGTTCTTGAAAGATGATCGATACACCCGCGTTTTCAGAGTCACGAATACCGCGAAACTGCCGTACCTCGTCATCGATCAAGATATCGCCTTCGTAGGTGCCGTGCGGATAGACGGCGGACAGCACCTTCATCAAAGTGGATTTACCGGCCCCGTTCTCACCAACGAGTGAGTGGAACTCACCGGTCTCCAGCGTAAAACTCACACCGTCAAGCGCCCGGACACCCGGAAACTCCTTGACGATATTCTTCATCTCGAGCAGCGGCATAATTACAAAAAAGGTTCGTCGGATCTGGACAGATCGACCGTTAAACTGAAAACTGGTTTTTGTACTGTATCACAACAATCCTAATAGATATAAGAGCGGCGAAGCGCAGACCTGATTTGATCATTTTGCATAAACCAAAACCAGACTTTTCCGCTTCGCAGGTTCTCCGCACTGAGCAGCGTTATACCGAGATCGATGCCGATAACATCGCGATCTACCCAGCCATTGTGAGGGTTAAATGCGTCGGCGAATCCGTATTTGTCGTAGATCGTTTTGCCATATTCCGCCTTCATCTCCTTGAGCGTCGCGAGAGTTATGTCAGGCGTAAACATTAGCGATCCCGCCGCCGCGCACGGGACAACCGTACCGTCAGTATCCGGATGTCGAGGCGGTGCTCCCCAGGCAACGTAACCACCTTGATAATCCGACGCTGTTAATCCCCACATATTCGGGCCGTATTTTGGGAACTCTTTACTCAGCACGTCGATAAAAAACTGCCGCTGGGCCTGCGTCGCTTTCACCGAATTGTCAAAATAATCGACGTACGGCGGCCGCCTTTCGCGGCGGTTGCGAAAATCTACGAATGCATGCGAAAACTGATGGATAAAAAGCGGTGAGGCGGCCGCCAAATAGCGATAGCCTCCATACTCCTGCCACGTTCGCTCCCACGCGTACCATGCTCGTGACGAGATCGGTTTTGTCCTGGAGCCGATCGCGAGAATGTATAGAACCGCCTCTTCACTATAGTCTTGCCATCGGTTCGCGATCCAACCCGTCTCGGGCCGCCACCCGTGCGACAGGAGATACGGGTCACCGTTCAACATCCATTGAAAATCAACTCGGTCGTAGATCGTATCAGCGAGAACACCGATCTGTTTGTCATCAGCAAAGCAGCCCTTGACCGTCAACACACCGCTCAGGAGCAATGCCGTGTCGATAGAGGATATCTCGCTGTTCCAGCGGCGGGCTCCAGTTTCGACATCGACGAAGTGGTAAAACCAGCCGTTCTTGTTTTCCTGTCTGTTGGCAAAAAAATCGAGCGTGTTTCGTGCACGCTCTTTTGCCTGTTCTTTTGTTATCCAGCCACGTTCCGCGGCGATGCAGTAACCGCCAAGGGCAAAACCCGTTCCGGCGATACTCGCAACGTTATAATGCGCCTCACCGGGCGGCGGGGGCGTCCCGTCGGTGCGGGAACGGTCCAAGGTCAGCCCCGTCTTAGGGTCAGAATGTTCCCAGAAAAATTGAAAAGTTTTTTTTTGAAGGTCTTCGAGAAACGCGTCGTCTTCCTTACTGACGGGTGCCGTTGGAATGGCTGCAGCCGGTGCGGGATCGACAATTTCGTTTGGGTCACTTACCGCGACCGCTGGGCGACGCGACAACCGATCAACAACCTCGAACGTCGTTTGCACTCCGCTGTCGCTGCTCGAGCCGACATAAACCACGAACTCCCCAGGCTCGACAACCGGTTTGAGGTTGCGATCAAGGAAACTAAGTTCTTTCGGCGACAGCGTGAACTCGACCCGCTGTTTCTGACCCGGCTGCAGCGTGATCCGCTTAAATCCTTTGAGTTCCTTGACCGGACGTGTGACGGTAGCGGCAAGGTCGCTAATGTATAGTTGAACAACCTCATCGCCGGCGACCTTACCCGTATTCTCAACCTCGACGCTAACCTTAACCGACCCATTCGGCAAGATCTGCTGTTTATCGAGCTTCAGACCGCCGATTCGGAACTGCGTGTAGCTGAGGCCAAATCCGAATGGGAACTGCGGCGTGTTCGGAATATCAAGGTATTTTGAGGTGTATTTCTGACTCGCGTCAAACGGGCGGCCCGTTCGTTTTTGATTGTAATAGATCGGTATCTGCCCGACGGAACGCGGGAACGTCATCGGCAGTTTGCCGCCCGGATTTGCATCACCGAAAAGCGTATCAGCGATCGCGTGACCCGCCATCGTTCCCGCATACCAAGTTTCGAGTATGGCCGGTGAATTCTCAGCGATCCAACCTATCGTCAGCGGTCGGCCGTTCATCAAAACGACTGCGTAGGGTTTGCCGGTGGCATGGATCGCCTTGACGAGGTCTAGCTGGCGACCCGGCAAGTCGATATTGCTCCTCGACGATGCTTCGCCGCTCAGGTCGGAGTCTTCGCCCACGGCAACGATCGTGAAATCAGAATCTTTGGCAGCGTCGACCGCCTTTTTGAAATCAGCATCACTCTCGCATTTCATGTCGCATCCGTTTTCTTGACGGATCTTGACTTTATTGCCGAGCTTTTGTTGCAGTCCTTCGAGCAAGGTTACCGGATCAGTGACGACTCCGTCGCCCGCCCACGAACCATTCAGGCTTTTTCTCTCAGTTCCGAATGGCCCGACGAGAGCGATCTCTTTAACGGTCTTTCTTATCGGGAGCGTGTCGTTATCATTCTTAAGTAGAACAAATGATCTGAGTGCTGCGGTTTTAGCAACGTCGCGATTTGCCTGTTTGAAAACCTCGCGTTTCTCTAGCTCGGCATCGCCAAACGGTTTATCGAAAAGACCGAGGCGGAATTTTATCCGCAGGATGTGCGTGACAGCATTGTCGATCGTCGCCATCGACACTTTTTTCTGCCTTATCAGCTCTTCAGCATGATTGACATAAAAACGGCTGACCATTTCCATGTCCGTCCCGGCATTCAGAGCGTACATCGCAGCGTCGGATTCAGTTTTTGCGAGGCCGTGGAACATCAGTTCCATCACCGCTGTGTAGTCGCTGACGACAAGCCCGTCGAACTTCCACTCGTCGCGTAGAACCTTTTTTAGAATTGTCGGATTCGCAGTAGCGGGAATGCCGTCGAGATCGTTGAACGACGTCATGAACGACCCGACGCCGGCATCGATCGCCGCCTTGAACGGCGGAAAATATATTTCGCGAAGTGCCCGCTCAGAGAGGTTCGTCGTGTTGTAATCGCGTCCGCCTTCGGCCGCACCATAGCCTACCCAGTGTTTAGCGGTCGCTAGAACTCGGTTGTTCGCACTGTAATCTGTCCCCTGAAATCCACGGACACGGGCAGTGGAGACCATAGAACCAAAATAAACGTCTTCGCCCGCCCCCTCGATCACACGTCCCCAGCGAGGATCGCGAGCAATATCGACCATCGGAGCGAAAGTCCAGTGCACGCCGGCTGCCCGAGCCTCTGCCGCTGCTACCGCAGCACTTTGCTCCATTAGTTTCAGATCCCAACTCGCGGATTCTCCGAGTGGAACCGGAAAGATCGTGCGATAACCGTGGATAACGTCGAAACCTAGAAGGATCGGTATCTTAAGGCGAGATTCCAAAGCCGCCCGTTGCAGCTCGTTCGTCATCGCGACACCACGAACATTCAGTGTCGAACCAAGCAAGCCATTTCGCGCCATCACCAAATGCTCAGGCCGAAACTTCCCGTCCGCCTCACCATCGAGCTGCTGCAACTGCCCCAACTTTTCAGCCAGGGTCATTTTCGCAATGAGAGCATTAATGCGGCTTTCGGTCTGTGTCTGGGTTTTCTGGGAGAAAGCCGAAGTTAAAAAAATCAGCGTGATGAGCGGAGTTAAAAAATAGGTAAGTTTATTGAGTCGCATGATGACTGTTTTTCAAGCAGAAAGACCCAGCGGTAACAGCAGGTCTTTCAATCCAAGAAATAAATGACGCGGAGAGGTGTACGTTTTCTCCGCGTCATCTATCAAACCAACAAAGATCAGAAGCTAAACCTAGCTTGTAGCTCCACGACCCTTCCTGAAAGACCTGACGTAGCTCTTCCAAAATTGGGATTAGGTTGATCTCCATTATTGATCCGACTGCTGTCAGATGCGAAGCCGAACGGAGTCAGGTTTAGTTGATTGAAAACATTGAAAAAATTCGCCCGCAGGTCCAAGGCCGTGCTTTCACTGATACGGAGGCCCTTCGGTAACTCGAATCTTTTCGAAACCGTCAGATCGACATTAAAATATTTTGGACCTCTGAAATCATTGCGGCCGATTCCCGGCGGGTTCAGCAAATACGTTGCGTCACCCGCTGAGTTCCTTCGGAGCGTTGTTAGAAAGACGCGGTTACAACCACCAACTGTATTGATACAGTTTGCCCCCGCGATGAAACTGCCGGTGAAGTTGCCATTACCGGTAAGGAATGTATCGTTTGACGAACTACTGCCAACGCTTCCCGAGAATCTGGTCGGACGAAAGGGTCCGAATTCAGCACCGCTTAGCGAACGAATACCCGGTCCGCCAACGACTGGCGTGAACGGGAAGCCCGTGTGATAAGTAACAATTCCGCTGATCTGAAACCCACCGAGGAAGGTCTTGACCAGATCATTTCGCTTTTTGAAGAATGGTAACTCATACAACCCAAATACGTTTAGATTGTGTTTTACGTCAAAATCCGAAGGTCCGTATTCCGTCGCATTATCGACCGGATACGTTTGATTTGTTACGAAGCCAGGCCCTTCATTCGACAAATTATCAAAACTTTTCGCGTACCGATAGTTCGCCTGGATCTGGAAACCGTTAGAAAAACGTCTTTCAAGCGTTGCGATCAATGCATTGTACTTTGATTTTACGTCAGGCGTTGGCAGATACACGGCGAAAAATGAAGGATTTGTCTGCGCGAAAATGTAATTCTGATTTACCAATCGAATGAGGTTTCGTGTCGAACTTCCCTGGTATCCTACCGAAGCCGTCAACTTCAATGGCAACTGATATTGTGCCTCGACAGAGTAACGATAACTCTGAGCGTTTGGCTGCTCCGCAGTCGAACCGTAGATCTCAACCGAACCATTATTAGGTGCCCCCGTGACAGGGTTGATACCGCCGCCCAAAAGCGGATTGGTAGGGTAACTGTTCGGGCCGGTACCGCTGCCGAGTGCATAGAGGATCTGACCGTTTACGAATGGCGTACCAAAATCAGCAGCGTTCGTTCCGCAACAGATACCAAATCTTGAAAAGAACGGAGGATTTCCGCGCGAGTTGATAAACACGACGCTCGGTATTCGGTTGTATCCGATACCAAACCCGCCGCGAATTACGCCTTTTTCCTTGAGAAAGCCCGGACTGTAGGCAAAACCGATCTGCGGGCCAAAATTATTCTTGTCCGCTTTGAATAACTTGTCCACGACCACGATCTTTGAGTCAACAAGACCGTTTGGCCCTAAGACAAAATTACTTTGCTTCCCGAGACTATCGCTGATCGGCGGGAAAAACTCATAGCGTAAGCCGAGGTTTAATGTCAGGTTCCGCCTTATCTTCCAGTCATCCTGCACGAAAAAGGCATAATCGTTTGTCCGATACTTACGAGCAGCATCGGCAGGAGCACCCGTTCTTGGGTCGGCATTAATTCCTTCAAAGATCGGAGTATCATTTGCCAGGTTGAAGAGTCCAACAAAGCTGTACACAGGCCGAGCACCGCCAACGATACTAGTATTATTGATGTCAAATCTAAGCTGGGTTCCAAATTTTAACGCGTGATTGCCAACGATCCAGTTAAAAGTATCACTAAAATCAAAACTCTTTTCCGAAAAAACACCGGGAGTGTTCTCGCCCTGTGGAGCTCCAAACCGGATCCTGTCAAACGGTAGTCCCTCAACTTCTATGCGGGGAACACCGAAATTTCCGTTAGGATTGGACGATACTTCATCATAAGAAAAACCGCTGTAGTTAAGGCGTGCTTGATTAAACTTTGTTGCGGAGATCGTTCGGTTGTAGATCAAGGCGGTTGCGAATGCGAGGCGATCTGAAATTATATCTCCGATCGGACGACTGCGGCCTGCGGTATCCGCGCCCGAGTTTAATGTCGGGGTGAAAAACGTCGAGACCGCGAAACTGTCTTTTGAAGTCGCATTGAAGTCGACGCGAGTAAAGTACTGGTTTCCCTTAAACGAGTTGGGATTAAAAAGATTGACAAACTGGATATCGGGAATACCATCAAAACCTCCACCAATATCAGAATTTCCAACTCCGCCGCCAAGCCGCAGGTAAGTATTTCTCACACCGGTTATTGAACCTAGATCCAACCCGCCCGCCACAGCCTGACAACGGTCAGGGCCGAAGCCCGCGTCGGCACATGTTCTCGGAATCACCGAGGCGATCCTCGGTTCGAGGCCAGCTATTGCAAAAGCTCGGGCCGTCGTTCCGCCGGGTCGTAATGCTCGAACCAAATTGCGGTATTGCGACGTTTCTACGTATCCGGTTGTCGTGTTATTCGACCCCGTACGCAAACCCTCGTACGCGAAAAAGAAGAACAATTTATCTTTTCCGCTTATAAATGGCTTCACGCCTTCTCCAAAATTTAGAAATGGTAATGGCCCGCCAAAACTGCCGCCGAACTGACGCTGGCGGTTCTCGACGCGCTGCTGTGCTCCAGGGAACTTATTGAAAGCATTATATTTAGGATCGTTGTACTTGAAAAATCCACTGCCGTGGTAATCATTCGTACCGTTTTGGCTGACGACCTTAATAGTCGCCCCCGAGTTTCTTCCATCTTCGGCCGAGTATGACGTTGACGAGATAGTAACCTCTTTAACGGCCTCTTGGCTTGGCGTAATAACTGCACCGCCGCCGTTGGTTTGGCTGTTTACGCTCGTGCCATCGATCTGGAAGTTATTCGCGGAGACTCGTTGTCCATTTGCCGATATAGGCACTTGATTCTCCGTCTGGAAGATCGAATTGTTGGATCCGCCGGGACCCGGAGAATTAGGCAGTCCCGCTGCGTTTCCATTAGCGCCGCGAGCACCATCACCGAAAATTCCCGGTGTGAGTCTGGCTAGCTCATATGGATCACGCCCGACTTGCGGCAGCCTAAGAATTTCCGCTCGAGTCAATGTATTGTCTATGTTCGCATCCTCTGTTCTCAGCGGTTGAGCCTCGTCCGTAACCGTCACACTTTCACTAATGCCGCCCCCAGCCTCGAGAGAAATGTCTAAACCTTGAACAGTTTCTGCGTTGATCGAATAGTCATCGATCACCCTTTGCTTAAAGTTCGACAGCTCGACCGTAACTTTGTAAATTCCCGGCGCAAGGCCGTTGAAACGGTAAAACCCGTCCGAACTTGAAACCGTCTGGACTTTTCGATTTGTTTCAGAGCTCGAAAGGGTTACTGTCGCTCCGACGACGACCGATCCGGCAGTATCTGTAATAGTTCCTTGAAGTGCCGCTTTGAACTGAGCGAGGCCGGCAGTTGCCAGGAGTGCGATGAAGAGCAGGCTGACGCAAAATGACGTTACCTGAATTTTTAGACGATGCATGCGAGTTCTCCTTGATCGTAGAGGTCTGAAACTGTTTTACGCGGACAAGCTGCGTGTGCGTACCGCCTTCCGCAGATAAATCGTTAAATTGTGCCTGTCTGGCTGGATTTGTCAGTAAAACGGTTTACTAAATCGTTTAAGTAACATCTATTTAACATCCGCGATTTTTTCTTGTCAAGATAAAATGCCATCGTTGACGCAATTATTGTTGATCTGGAGATATTTTCTCAACAAAATTACCTAAATCGACGTCGTTCAAGATAAGACGAATTGGTCAAGCCAATTCGTTGGTTGATTCCCTACATTTTTTACCCTTGAAATCAGTCGCTGTAATGTGCCAATATCGGACGCGATGACGAAGAATGGAGACATATCGAACGCGAAGGATGCTACCGGCAAGGCGGGCGAACCGATCAGCCTGAAAGGCCTCGCTCTACATCTCGGCCTGTCGACGACGACGCTTTCCATCGTCTTAAACGATTCGCCGCAGGCGGCATCGATCCCGGCGGAAACAAAGAAGCGTATATTTGACGGTGCCCGCGAGCTTAATTACCGCCCGAATTATCTGGCTCGCTCACTTCGCGTTCAGAAAACGAATACGGTCGGTGTCATCGTTCCCGAACTGAGCGATGGCTACTCCGCAATGGTTCTTAATGGCGTCGAATCAGCACTTTCGACCGCCGATTTTTTCTACCTGACCGCGAGTCATCTACACCGCGAAGATCTGCTTGAAAAGTTGCCGCGGATGCTTGTTGAGCGTCAGGTCGAGGGGATTATTGCGGTTGACACGCCTATCAAATTCGAACCGACGTTGCCGGTTGTTAACGTGTCTGGCCATGAAGACATCGAAGGCGTAACAAATGTCGTACTAAACCATCAACAGGCCGCCGAACTTGGGATCGGGCACCTTTACAATCTTGGCCACCGGCGCATCGCATCAATAAAGGGCCAGGCGTTCAGTTCGGATACGATCGTTCGGTGGGAAACGATGAATGAGGCGGCCAAAAAACGTGGCCTAAGCCTTGATCCGGCGTTGACGGTGCAACTCGAAGGCGATTCGCCGTCGCCCGAGATCGGTTACACGGCAATGAAATCGCTTCTCGCAAAGGGTGAAAATTTTACCGCCGTTTTCGCTTTCAACGATGTGTCGGCGATCGGTGCGATACGTGCTCTTGAGGAGATGGGATTGCGGGTTCCCCGTGACGTTTCCGTGCTCGGTTTTGATGACATTTACGCTGCCGCGTTTCATAACCCGGCATTGACAACCATCCGCCAACCGCTATTTGAAATGGGCAAATTGGCCGCCAAAACACTGCTCGAACGCCTCGTCATCGGCTCCCGAGGCGACGTGCCTCAAACACTTAGCGTCGAACCCACCATCATCGTCAGGCAATCCACATCGCGGGTTTCGCAGTCTTAAAAACACTCTGGATACTTTCGATTATTAGCTCGTTTCAGCAGTTCCTTCTTCGAGTGATCTTCGTGAAACATTCTCGCAGAAACTTAAAAAGCTTTTATCGATCTTCCCGATGAACTATAATTTACAAACTAATTTACAAACATTATGTCCGAACCAATCGCTATCGAATCGACCCTGACCGAACACCGTCTTTTTCCACCCTCGCCGGAATTTGCCGCAGATGCCTACGTTAAAAGTTTTGACGAATACGAGCAACTCTACGCTGAGGCTGCGGCCGACCCCGAGGCATTTTGGGCAAAACAGGCGGAAAGTCTCGATTGGTTTAAGAAATGGGACACCGTTTTGGAGTGGAATGAGCCGTTCGCAAAATGGTTTGTCGGTGGCGAGATCAATATTTCGTATAACTGCCTCGACCGTCATTTAACTACATCGCGAAAGAACAAGGCGGCATTTGTCTGGGAAGGCGAACCTGGCGAGACTCGGATCTTGACGTATTTGGAGCTTCATCGCGAGGTATGTCTCTTCGCAAACGTCATGAAAAAGCTAGGCGTCGTCAAGGGTGATCGCGTTGCCCTTTATATGCCGCTCGTGCCGGAACTCGCGATCGCGATGCTTGCTTGTGCCCGGATCGGGGCGACCCATACGGTTATTTTCGGTGGATTTTCGGCCGATGCGATCCGTGACCGGGTGAACGATTGCGGTTGCAAATTGATCGTCACCGCTGACGGCGGTTATCGTCGCGGGTCAGAGATCAAGCTGAAAGAGATCGTGGACGACGCTGTCGTTTCTTGTGCAGGTGTAGAGAACGTTATCGTTTATCGGCGCACCGGTTCGGAGGTAAAGATGAAGGCCGGACGCGATCACTGGTGGCACGAACTCATCCAAATTGTCGACGCAAACTGCCCTGCCGAACCGCTCGCTTCCGAACATCCGCTATTTATACTTTACACCTCCGGCACGACCGGCAAACCAAAGGGCATTTTGCATACGACCGGCGGCTATTTAACACAGACGGCATATACCGCAAAGCTTGTTTTCGATCTCAAGGACGAAGATGTCTATTGGTGCACTGCCGACATCGGCTGGGTCACGGGCCACAGTTACGTCGTTTACGGCCCGCTGGCGAATGGAGCGACTGTGATGATGTATGAGGGAGCCCCGAACTTTCCGGACTTCGACCGTTTTTGGAACATTATTGAGCGCCACGGGGTAACGATCTTTTATACCGCCCCGACCGCGATTCGTGCGTTCATCAAATGGGGCGAGCAGTATCCGCTAAGGCACGACCTTTCTTCACTTCGCCTACTTGGAACCGTCGGCGAGCCTATAAATCCTGAGGCATGGATGTGGTATCACGAGATCATCGGGAAAAGAAAATGTCCGATCGTCGATACCTGGTGGCAGACCGAGACTGGTTCGATAATGATCTCACCGCTGCCCGGGGCTACACCGACCACTCCGGGAACCGCGACCCGGCCTATTCCGGGAATCTTGCTCGATGTGGTTACCAAAGCTGGTAAACCGGTTGGGATTAACAAAGGCGGCTATCTGGTTGCGACTCATCCGTGGCCATCGATGCTTCGTACTTTGTGGGGCGACGACGAACGATATAAAAAAGCTTACTGGGAAGACATTCCCGGATTCTATTTCGCGGGCGATGGCGCCCGTCGGGATGAACACGGCTATTACTGGATCATGGGACGCGTTGACGACGTCATCAACGTCAGCGGCCACCGTCTCGGAACGGCTGAGGTCGAGTCCGCCCTCGTTTCGCACGAGGCAGTAGCAGAGGCAGCCGTCGTCGGCAGGCCGCACGACATCAAAGGCCAGGCGATCTCCGCATTCGTCACGCTTGAAGGCACCCACCAAGGCAGTGATGAATTAAAAGAGGAACTTCGTAACCACGTCGCCAGAGAGATCGGTTCACTAGCCAAGCCGGACGATATTCGGTTCACCGACACATTGCCAAAAACCCGTTCGGGCAAAATAATGCGGCGCCTGCTCCGCGAGATTGCCTCCGGCAAAGCCATCGCCGGGGATGTAACGACTCTCGAAGACTTATCAGTCCTGGAAAAGTTGCGGCAGGATGAGGAATAGTCCCACTTGGTCGGCGAATGTGATCGCAGTTCGTAACAAATATTCAATATGTTGACGCTATCGTATTTAGTAACTATGGCGGAAGCAAAAAAATCTATGCCCGAGAAAACGTCCCCGCTGAGGCCCGCCGCTGAACTTGCGAATGCCGGCCGCGAATTCTATCGTCGCGGCTGGGTTATCGGCACGAGCGGAAATTTCAGCGCTTTGCTTGCCCGCAGTCCGCTCAGGTTCTGCATCACGGCGAGCGGCAACGAAAAAGGCGATCTGGAGGAAACGAATTTTCTCGAGATCGACGAAAACGCCGAGATCTTTCAAGGTTTCGGCAAACCGTCTGCCGAGACGATGATCCATCTAACGATATATCGGCATTTGCCAAAAGCGAGGTCGATTCTCCACACGCATTCGGTCTGGGGCACGATCCTCTCGGATGTTTACTTTGAGCAAGGTGAGATCACGATCGAGGGTTATGAAATGCTGAAAGGCCTCGCGGGTGTTACAACTCACGAACACAGCGAGCACCTGCCGATCGTCGAAAACTCACAGGACTACATCGCTCTCGCACACGTTATCGAGAACGTTCTCCGCGAAAATCCGCGAGTTCACGGCATCTACCTACGCCGCCACGGCCTATACACATGGGGCGAAACCGTCGCCGAAGCGAAGCGTCACGTCGAGATCTTTGAGTTTTTGTTTGAGGTTTTGGGGCGTATGAGAAAAACAAGCTGACCACTGTTCTGTGTCTTTTTAAAAATGGCGATCCTAACAGTAAAATCAACATCGGCTACAGCAAGTGACCACAATGTGATTACCGAGCATTTGAAAGGCATCGGTATCGACTATGAACGCTGGGAAAACCTAAAGGAAATTCCCGCAGATGCGACCGATCAGGAAATACTCGACGGCTACGCGGACGAGATCGACCTTCTAAAACAAAAAGGTGGCTATGTAACTGCGGATGTCATAAACATCTTCCCGACGATGCCCGGCCTCGACGCGATGCTCGCTAAATTTAACAAGGAACATTGGCATGACGAAGACGAAGTTCGTTTCATCGTCAAGGGACGCGGCCTTTTTCACATTGCTCCAAAGGATGCCGATGTTGTCGCGATCGAGATGGAAGCCGGAGACCTGATCCGGATTCCGCACGGCACGCTTCATTGGTTCGACCTTTGCGGCGAACGCACGGTGCGGGCGATCCGTTTGTTTCAGGATGTTTCCGGTTGGACGCCAAACTATACTGAAAGCGGCGTCGATGCTCGATACCAAAGTGTCTGTTTCGGTGCAAGTTATATCCAGGCGGCGTGATGATCAATGCGATTCTACTCGATATCGAAGGCACGACCACGCCGATCGATTTTGTCCACCAAACACTTTTTCCATTTTCGAGGCACAGGATCGCAGGCTTCGTCGAGCAGAATTGGCTCGAACTATCTGACGAGATCGCCGAGCTCGAAGCCGAATACTCCGATGAACGGTCGCGGGAAAGCGGTCTCGACATTTCGTCTCCCGCGTCGGTCACCCGATATCTCGAATTCCTGATCGATAACGACCGAAAATCTACGCCGCTAAAATCGATACAAGGAAAGATTTGGCAATCAGGCTACGAAGGTGGAAAATTAAGGTCGGAGGTTTTTTCTGATGTGCCGACGGCATTTGAACGCTGGCATCGAGAGGGAAAACGGATCGCGATCTATTCGTCGGGCAGTACTTTGGCACAGAGATTGATCTTCAAACATTCCGATCAAGGCGACCTGACTCCGTTCATATCACACTATTTTGACACTAACACCGGTCCCAAACGGGAACCACACAGTTACACCAAAATCGCTACTTCGCTAGGCTGCCCACCGCTCGAAATTTTTTTCGTCTCCGACATCGTTCCCGAACTGGACGCCGCTGCTACGTCGGGAATGAGAACGGCTCTATCGGTCAGGCCGGGAAATGCCGCGATCGGGGAAGTCCATTCGCACAAAACGGTAAAGACGTTCGATCAGCTACCGGTTTAGAATTTCTTTCGGCGAACCGCAAAGACCTCAAAGAAGAATAGCCGATTCGCACTATTGGAAATACAGATGGGAATGGTTTGAGCAACCGGGATTGAAACTGCTTCCACACTTCGGACAGAGCGAATCGCACCCGAAATATTCGGTGATCGAAAGCTGATAGCCACAGGCACCGCATAAAATTGCCTTCAGATCGCGCTCGCTGAGGGGCCAGGTTTGAGGTTCATGGTCCGCAACAGCGGCATGACAATCAAAACAAGGAAACCATTCACCGCAGCACTTGAACTTGATCGCGATAATATCTAGGTCAGTTGTCCAGTGTGCACATCGCGTCTGTTCATCAACCTCGACGCCTAAAATATTTTTCCCGAAAATTATTCGCATATGCTCCGTCTTTTTCCTTGATTCATAGTATGGATCAAACGAACCGTATTTTCTCGCCAACTCGTGCCGTATGCAGACATCTTCCAAATTTGATAAAATTGGAACATGGAAAATTTAGAGACAGCAACGCTCGCGGCAGGATGTTTTTGGTGCGTAGAGGCAGTTTACGATTCGCTGATCGGTGTCGAGGACGTCGTTTCAGGCTACAGCGGCGGCCACACGGACAATCCAACCTATCAGCAGGTTTGTTCGGAGACGACCGGTCATGCTGAGGTCGTCCAGATAATGTTCGATCCATCGCAGTTAACTTTCAAGGAACTACTCCAGATCTATTTCACCGTTCATGATCCAACGACGCTAAATCGGCAAGGAAACGATATCGGTTCGTCATACCGATCCGCGATCTTCTATCATTCGGACGAGCAAAAGCAGATCGCCGAAGAAGTGATCGCTGAGATCAACGCCGAAAAGATCTACGACAATCCGATCGTCACCGAGGTCACCGCGTTCGATAAATTCTGGCCCGCCGAGGATTATCACCGAGAATATTTCGCAAATAATCCAACCCAGCCTTACTGCGCAGGCGTCGTTGCTCCGAAAGTGGCGAAGTTCCGGCAGAAATTTTTGGCAAGGTTGAAGAGCTAAGCGGGCTTAGAGGTTCAGCGTTGGGATCGTATCGACCCGTTCGGACCCATTAAAAAAAAGACCGTCAGATAACTGGGTTATCGGACGGTCTTTCTAGGTTTTCTCGGCCGAGAGCCGGTTTAGTTGTCCTTGTTCATTTTTGTCGAATCGGTCGCCGGGGTCTGCTGTTGTCGCCTCTGACGGCGTTCGACCATCCGTTGTTTCATCTCGGCCTTTTTGGCTTCGATCTGGTCCTTTTGCTCGGGGGTCAGAATAGCTTTCACCTGTTCTTTGACCGCAAGGGCCTTTGCTTTGCCCTGCTGTTTGAGGACGGTTAGTCGCTCCTGCTGTTCGGCAGTAATAGTTCCGTCGCGTTTTGCGATCGCAAGCGTGCGGATCTCGGTTCTCGTCTCCGGTGCCGGACGGTTAGCCTCCATAATGGTGCGAAGCTGTGTACGTTGCTCGGCGGTCAACTCAATACCGCGAAGCATTCGCATTTCCTTGCCCATTCTGCCCTGCCCGCCATGGCGTCCGCCGTGCCCGCGTTTACCGAATCCGTCTTTTTTGTACACGTTGTCGACCTGGTCGGTCGACGGTGAACTGGGCGAGACGCCCTGCGCCATACCGCTCGCCGAAAATGCGAAAGTCGCCGCAGCAACCGTCAGAACTGAAAACATTTTATTTTTTAATGACATCTTTAATACTCCTGAGAAAATCAAATTCAGCTTTCGCCGTCACTTTCTTTGACGTATCGGATACGGCTTTGGTCGTAAGATTTCACGCCTTACTAGTAAAGAAATGTAAAGGACGAGAGGAGTTCGACGTGAGAATTCAGAAGGAAGAATGCAGAATTCGGAAACACAGTTTGTGTAAACGGCCGATTTATTACTGAAAAGCCGTCGTGCTTGGTAACTCTTTGCCTCCATCTTCAATCTTCTCCGCTTGCATTTTTGGTGGCTAAAATGCGAAATTTAGTTTTACGGGTAAGGGCTTTTAGGGCAAGATGAGATTTTTATCAGAGATTAATTCGCCGGCTGATCTACGGCAACTCAAGGTCGAGGATCTGCAGGAGGTCGCGGACGAGGTTCGGCAGTTCATTATCGACACTTGCTCGCTGATCGGCGGGCACACGGGTGCGAGCCTGGGTGCAGTCGAACTAGCGGTTGCGATGCACTACGTTTTCGACACGCCGGATGATCGTCTTGTCTGGGACGTCGGGCACCAGGCTTACGCCCATAAGATACTTACCGGACGACGCGACGAACTTCACACGGTCAAACAAGAAGGCGGCCTGTCGGGCTTTTTGCGGCGTGACGAATCGGAATATGACACGTTCGGAGCAGGTCACGCATCAACTTCCCTTTCAGCTGCACTCGGGATGGCCGTTGCTCGCGACACGAAGAAAGAAGATTTTCACGTTTGTGCGTTGATCGGCGATTCTTCGCTCGCGGGCGGGATGGCAATGGAAGCCATCAATCAGGCCGGACACCTCAAATCACGTCTGATAGTACTGCTCAACGATAACGAAATGTCGATCGCCCCCGCCGTCGGGGCTCTGAGCCGCTATCTAAATCGCATCAAAGAAGCACAAAGTTACCAACACCTTAAAGAAGGTGTCGGCGACGCCCTCGAAAGCGTACCGGGAATCGGCGGCAAACTACGTGCGGCGGCAAAATCGTTCAAGGACGCTATAGCCGCAGCCGTCTTACCGGGAGCATTGGTTAACGAACTTGGTTTCAAGTATATTGGTTATGTCGATGGACATAATGTGCCAATGCTCGTTCGTGCTCTCGAAGAGGCAAAAAAAGTTGATGACGGCCCAGTAATTGTTCACGCCCTGACGACCAAAGGCAAAGGCTTTCCAAATCCTGAGAAAAACTACTACGCTTACCACGCGACGGGTCCGTTTGACCCGAAAACCGGCCTGCCATATAAATCCGGAAAAGCCGCCGCACCAACTTACACCTCCGTATTCGGTGACACGATGTGCGAGCTGATGGCAACGGACGATCGAATCGTTGCTCTAACGGCCGCCATGCCGGACGGAACCGGGATCGATAAGGTCCTCGAAAAATTCCCCGAGAGAGCGTACGATGTCGGCATCGCCGAGCAGCACGCCGTCACGTTCTGCGCTGGAATGGCGTGCGAGGGTTTGAAACCCGTCGCGGCGATCTACTCAACATTTTTACAGCGAGGGTTCGATCAGGTAATCCACGACGTTTGCCTGCAGGACCTGAACGTCACATTCGCGATGGATCGCGCCGGAATAGTCGGCGCCGACGGCCCGACGCATCACGGATTGCTCGACATCTCGTACTTTCGCGGCTATCCGAATATCGTTTTGATGGCTCCAAAAGACGAAGCCGAATTGCGTGACATGGTGCTCACGTCGATCGAGCATCCCGGTCCAGCAGCGATCCGTTATCCGCGTGGAAACGGATTCGGCGTGGATATCAGCAGTCCGCCTAAAAAGATAGAGATCGGCAAAGCCGAAATACTGCGTTCCGGCAAAGATATCGCGTTGATCGCCTACGGATCGATGGTTTACCCTTCAGTAGAGGCGGCAGAGAGGTTGGCCAAAGACGGAATTCGCCCTACGGTCGTTAATGCTCGGTTCGTAAAGCCGCTCGACGCTGAAGCGATACTCTCGATCGCTCGCGAACACCGTTTGCTTGTTACTGTCGAGGAAGCTTATTTGGCAGGCGGATTCGGTTCGGCGGTTTTGGAGTTGCTCGAGGAACACGGCCTGCAGGATCAGGTCAAGGTCGTTCGAATGGGCGTTCCCGATGAGATCGTCTCGCACGGCGATGCCAAACGCTTGCTTGCGGATTACATGCTCGACGCTGACGGGATCCAAAAAACTGTGCTCAAATCCTTGGCGGTTCTCAACGAAGATCAATTTGGAACTCCTCGCATTCGGGCGGTAAAATAGAGTTTTAGAATCATATTTATAGAAAATGAAGAAAGTAGAAGAAAAGAAAAAAAGCGGTGCACCAATGCTGATCATCGGCGGAGTTTTAGTCGCCGTTTTGCTTGTCGGCTGGTACATGATCAGTTCAGCGAAAACGCCTGTTAACGGCAATGTGAATAAAGCGGCAAACTCAGCGAATACCGCCAAAGTACCGACTGTGCCTCTCAACGCACCTGCCGGTGCGACCCCGCCGAATCTCGCGGGATCGCCAACGGCAGCGGTCACGGTCGAAGAATTCGCTGATTTCCAATGCGGTTCTTGTGCCGCGGCCCATCCGACGATGAATGAGATCAAATCGATGTACGGCAGCCGGATCAAGTTCATTTTCCGCAATTATCCGCTGGCAATACCGGCTCACGACAAGTCCTATGACGCGGCTGTAGCCGCCGAGGCAGCGGGTCTGCAAGGCAAGTTTTGGGACATGCAGAATCAGCTTTTCACGAACCAGCAAGTGTGGACCGCCAACCCTGACTATAAACGGGTTTGGAATGAATATGCACAAAAGATCGGTCTCGACATGGCAAAGTTTTCGAGCGACATGGCCGGAATTGCTGCTAAAGGCCGTGTCGATGCCGACATGGCACGCGGAAAAGGCCTGAACGTAAACTCCACGCCCACTGTTTACATAAACGGAGTTTCCATCCCATACACAGAACTTAAAGTCGACCGATTACGAACGATCATCGATGCCGAGATTGCAAAAGGATCGGCACCTGCCGCCAAACCTGCGGCTGCTACTTCGAACGTTGAGAAGTAATTACTTGGAAGAGAACGTTCAAAATTCCAAACCATGGGCGGCGATACTGGCGACAATAGTTTCGCTTATCGGTGTCGCCGACTCGGTTTATTTAACGGTGCATCACTACACCGCGGAACCTCTTCCATGTAGCATCATCGAAGGTTGTGAACAGGTATTGAACAGTCCGTACGCGACCATTGGCGATATTCCGCTTGCGATCTTTGGTACCGCTGCATACTTCGTTGCATTCTCACTCGCTCTTTTAACAGCCTACGGGAATCGAGCAACTTGGTGGCTATTTGGCGCTCAGGTTGTTGTTATGGCGTTATTCTCGGGATGGCTCGTTTACGTGCAGGCCGCTTTGATCGGTGCGTTCTGTCAGTTTTGTCTAATATCAGCCGCAACGACGTTTTCTTTGCTAACTATCTTCATCATCTCCTCCCTTAAATCACGTAAGAGAAATCTCGTTTGAAACTATCTCGTAAGAGTATGCGAATAGCATAATGTCGGGAAGAGTTGAATGGCAAGAAGACGCCATTCTCTCGCAGTTGGTCGGGTTGGAGGGAAAAATAGGCGGTCAGAACGACCGCTGAAGTTGCGAACAAACGTTGTAATAGGTTAGTTTATAGTTTAAATCTTGGTCTTGTATTTAGGATAAGAATTGGCTCAAGCAACCCTACAACGAATCGCATCTGGCGACCGAAACGCCGTCAAAGAGTGTTTAGACACTTACGGCGGTTTAGTTTGGTCGATCGCCCGGAAATTATTGCGAAACCCTGATGACGCGGAAGATGCCGTGCAGGAGATCTTCGTAGACGTTTGGAAGAATGCAGGTCGGTACGATGAGACTCAATCGTCGGAAACGACTTTCATTGCGATGATCGCCCGAAGGCGTGTTATAGACCGGATAAGACACTCGACCCGCCGGATTTCGGCGGATTCGCTTGACGATATTCTTTATGAACCGTCGACGCGAACGGACAAAGCGATGCAAATGAGCGTCGAAGCTAACGAAGCAGCGGAGGCAATGCGTACATTGCGACCCGAGCAACAGCAGGTCTTGCGGCTCTCGATAATTCAGGGTATGTCGCATCAGGAAATTTCCGACGCAACGGGAATGCCGCTTGGCACGGTAAAGACGCATGCTCGTCGCGGGTTAACACAGGTAAGAGAGGTTTTGGGATTAGGTAACGGTGGACAGTTGAAGGAGGCAACGGTATGAACGAACAAGCACAGGAAGTACTATTTGACCTCCTCACTAAACGAGCCACTTATGGTTTGGATTCTTTAGAAAATAAGGAACTCGACGACCTGTCAGCCTCGAACAATTATTTTGTAGACGACTCATTCGATCTAACCGCTGCAGCGATCGGCTTGTCTGAAATGGAAGTTGACCAGCAAATGCCGGCTCATCTTTACTCAAAACTGCTTGCGAGTGCTGATGCACTTTACGGCACAGCGAACACGAATCAGGCCGCTCCCGCCGTTTCAGAATCGGTAGCAGGTGACGACCTCCAACCCACGTTCGAGTTCGAACCCAAAAAAGCTTCTTGGATGGGATGGTTTGGCTGGGCGGTAGCATCGGTCGCGTGCGTTGCGTTAGCCGTTAACATAGCCTCGACCCGATTCCAAAAACCAACCGAAGTTGTGACAGGTCCGACGCCGGTTGCTTCTCCGGAAAAGCCGAGTCCCGCAAAACTGTTTGAGGAATTGCTGGCATCGCCCAATGCGATCAAGGCAAGCTTTGGCCCCGCGCCGAAAGGTCCTGTCGAACTGGCGAGGGCAGGTGGAGACGTCGTCTGGAATGACGCAAAGCAGACGGGGTACATGAAACTTCGCGGTCTACCGAAAAATGATAAGACCGTTTCGACCTATCAGCTTTGGATATTTGATGAAAATCAGGATGCGAAATACCCGATTGACGGTGGTACGTTCGATATCAACTCAGACGGCGATGTGATCATCCCGATCGACGCCAAGATTGCGACAAAAAATCCTAAGCTTTTCGCGATCACTGTCGAGAAGCCAGGCGGCGTAGTTGTTTCGGACCGTAAGAAAATGGCCGCTCTCGCTCAAGTAGCGAAGACTGAAACCTAAACCGTCGCTGCTGCGTAATTAGGCAAACCCTACATGGGCTACCGGACTTATCGGTAGCCTTTTCGTAAGTTTAAGAACAAGTTCTAAGGAGTATTTCGATGCGAATCAAGAGTCTAGCCCTCTTACTTATCCTTCTATCATTTCTAATGACTACAAACATTTCCGCCCAGAACGGCGTCACGCTGCCTGAAGTGAAGGTCAAGGAATACAAGCTCAAAAACGGCCTGCGCGTGATCTTGCACCCGGACAAGTCGACACCGGTGGTCGCGGTGAACGTGTGGTACCACGTCGGTTCTAAGAATGAGGAAACCGGCCGCACCGGATTTGCTCATCTTTTCGAGCACATGATGTTTCAGGGTTCGAAGAACTACAACACCGACTACTTCACGCCGCTTCAGGAAGCTGGCGGAAACATTAACGGCACAACTAATCAGGATCGTACTTACTACTACGAAACTGTCCCGTCAAATTTCTTGGAGCTTGCATTGTTTCTCGAAGCAGACCGCCTCGGCGGCCTCCTAGAAGCAATGACGCAGGAAAAACTCGACAATCAGCGCGATGTCGTAAAGAATGAGCGCCGACAGCGGGTTGATAATCAGCCTTACGGAACAGCATTCGAAAAGATCGGACAAATAATGTATCCGAAAGGCCATCCGTACAATTGGACAACGATCGGCTCACTCGAGGATCTGCAGGCCGCGTCGATGGATGACGTGAAGTCATTTTTCCGCCAATATTACACGCCCAACAATACCGTATTGGTCGTTGCCGGTGATTACGACGAAAAAAATACGAAAAAGTGGATCGAGAAATATTTCGGACCGATCGCCAAAGGCGGCGAGATCACACGCCCGAATCAGGAAATGCCAAAGCTGGACAAGGAAATACGAACAACAGTCGACGATCCACTCGCCCCACTACCACGTCGCTACATGGTCTGGCACGGCGTGAGACAGTATTCCACGGATGAGGCGGCTCTCGATATTCTAGGCAATATTCTATCGTCAGGTCGCGGCTCTAGGCTTCAGAGCAAACTTATTTTTGACAACAAACTGGCCCAGAACGTCGGTGCATTCAACGGCTCA
>JAYSZT010000019.1:0-6133 GCA_043737915.1 Acidobacteriota bacterium | reverse complement strand
GTCGGGGGCGACGCATATCTGCATCGATGATCAGAACTTTCGCTCCGGTCTGGGCCAGACTTATCGCCGTGTTTGTCGCAGTGGTCGTTTTTCCTTCTGAGGGCAAGCTCGACGTGACTAGAAGTGATTTGGGTGCGTGTCCCGCAGTCGAGAGCAGTATCGACGTTCGCAATTGACGATATGCCTCAGCGAGAGCCGAATTGGAATCTGCGTAGATCAGTAGCTCCGAGTTGGCCCGTTCTTGTTCTGCCTCGGCCGACCCGCCGACCAAAAGCAATTTGCGCTTCGGCATCGAATCGATCGTCGGGATCGCCGCGAGCGCCGGTAATTGCAAATAATTCTCTACTTCCTCTGTCGTGCGGATGGTGTCATCAAGATACTCGAGGAATAAGGCAAGTCCCATCCCGAATAATGTCGAAAGGAAAAGGGCGGCGATCACCGTTGTTAGTCGACGGGGTGAAATTGCCGTATCGGGCGGAATAGCCGGTTCGGTAACGCTGATATTGTTATCAGTTCCCTGTGATGCAACATCATTACCGCTCACTTGCTTACGCAGATCGTCAAGAAACCCTTTATTTGAATCAATATTCTGCTTGAGCAGCTTTAGGTTGACGGCTCCCTGATTCTGCCCTTGAGCCTGATTATATTGCTGGTCAAAGGCGGACCGTATCTCGTCTTCTTGTCTTTTCGACTGCAAGTACTTGGTCTTAAGGTTCTCGATAAGAGTTTTCGTCGTTCGATCTCGATAGCTTTCGAGATCCTTCACAAATCTTAAATTCGCCTTATCGAGTGATTCCTGATAGCTATTTATCTGAGCATCTATTTCTTTAACTTCCGGAGCTCCATCCTGATATTCTTGTGTCAAACGGGCCCTTATGGTTCGAAGATCGGCGACTTTTTTAACCGTATCCGATTGCATCGACTTAATGTTATTTTCCTGCTCGGTGATGAATCGTCCGGCAAGTTCCTCAGCCTGCGCTTTGAGGCGTGCCGGGTCGGCCTCGATGGTGCGATAGTTGGCCTCGGCGTTCTTCCTCGCATTCTCAGCTTCTAATAGCTGTTTGTTCAGACCCGCTAGCCTTTCCATGACAATCGTCTGGTCAGCCGTGGTAACAAGAATGCCTTCTTTAGCCGTCAGGATCGAGAGCTTTTCCTCATCAGCTTTGATGTCGGACTGCAGCGTGGCAATTCGATCTTGCAGAAAATCATTCGTTTTGCGATTTGTCCCCGTCCGTTTTTCTTGATTGATATTCGTGAACGTCTCGGCAATTCCATTCGCAACAAACGCAGCGAGGTCGGGATCGGTACTGTTAAAACGAATCTCGATCAGGCGTGTGTCCTTCACCGACGCTCGTGCCTCACGAACCGGTTCAATGCTCAGACTCTTACGTATGTGATCGACAAAAGGAGCAAGCCTTACCGCTTCCCGAATATCATCAGAGGTCGCAAGGGTAGAGTTGGCTGCCGGCTCGTCCCCTGATTTCGCTGTTTCCGCACTGGCTAATCCAACCGATTTGAGCATTCCGCGCCACCAAGAAACTGAGCCGTCGCTTTTTGCCTGCTGAAAGTCCTTATTCGCGTCAAGGTTATGTTCCTTCACAACCCGGCGCAAAAGAGTATCGCTCGATAATAGCTGCAGTTGGGTGTTGTAATAAGACGGATCCTGATTTGAAAGAGGCTGCCTTCGATCCGCTGTGACGACGTCCTGATTAGCCTGTTCGTTATCAACCTGAACGGTCGCATGGGCCTGGTAAATATTAGGCCGGCGTGCCATGTAGATGGCCGCCAATGTCGTCATCAAAACCGCAATGCCGACGACGAGCCACAGGCGCTTCCTGATCGCCCGCCAGTAATCGACAAGTTGAAAGCCTTCGGCGGCCGATGGATCTCTGTATGAAGGATATCGGCTAGAACCGGCGATCGCAGGCTCAAATTGCCGCTCGATCTCTGACGATTCACTAATCGGTGCTGCTACGATGCTGCGTGTCTCTTTCATAAAAACAAAAAACCTTGCTTAAAATCCTCTAAGCAAGAGGTTTGGTAGTCCATTAGACACTGCCTTCATAAATCCATTCATAAAGGCTTTCGTTCCGTCTTTCGAGACGGCAACGATGTCATTTGGCTCTAGATATGGGTCGCTGACGGTGCCCTTCTCGATATCGCTCAGGTTGAACGGCAATTCTTCGCGTTCAATACTGTCCGGCTTTTGCCGCAATATGCGAACCCTGTCCTTGTCCGTAGCAGATTTCAATCCCTCGGACGACGCGATAGCCTGCGTTAAGGTTATCGGTTCACGAACCTTAAGCTGACCCGGTTTCACAACATTACCGTAAACGTAAACAAGATCTGCGTCGAGAACGGAAACAATATCTCCAGGCTGGATCCAGACCGTTTTCTTTCCTTCCTGAATATCCCGCAATTTGTAGCTCATCAACGAAACCTCATCATTGGCGTTGGAGGTGTCTGACGCAGCCTTGCAATTACTTGAACTTCCCGTCCTGGCGAGGATCAGTCTAGTGCCCGATTCCTTGTTAGGTCCGCCGGCAAGAGCAAGCAGTTCTAACAAATGCATTCTTTTGCTGACTGAATATGTTCCGGTTTTTTCGACGGCGCCAATGACCGAAACAGACTGAGATCTTTGTTCTGCAATATTTACGTTTACCTGAGGTTCCTTGAGGTAGCTGACTTTGTAAGCGTTCTCGATGTCGCTTGCCAATTCACGTTGCGTTTTACAAACTGCGACGAGAGGTTTGCTCAGCCGGTAAAGATTGATCGTTCCGTTCGGGTTGACCGGAGCCTTTATATTCAGCTCGGGATGACGAAAGACCTGGATATCAATTATGTCCTGAAAACCAATACGATATCGATCGTCCTGATTTTCTGCGACCATCTGCCCAAAAGCGTTTGCGACTCCGAAAATGGTAACCCCGACAATAAGTGCAAAATTAATGTAATTCTTCATATCTTCATTCCAAGACCAAATTTCGACTCGGGAAGAGACTTTTTAGACGCAAAAGCGTGGCCAAAGTTTGCAGACAATAGTAGTTTCCTTAACCGGCGCAATTACTCTAAACGCTTATTCTACCAAAGAGTCAATGCTTTGGAAACAAAGGTTTTGAAAGTTTCGATATATTGGTTAAACTTTAAGCCTTCGAGACAAATTCTAAGATGGAAAACTCTACGCCGATGCTCCGGCAATATCTGGAGATAAAAAAGCAATACCCCGGGACAATATTGTTCTTTAGGCTGGGAGATTTCTACGAAATGTTCAACGAAGACGCGGTCATTGGTTCACGAGAACTCGAGATAACCCTAACTGCCCGACATAAAGATTCGCCAAATCCCGTTCCTATGTGCGGTATTCCGTATCATGCGGCCGCGAATTACATTGCGAGGTTGGTTCGCAAAGGTTACCGAGTGGCAATTTGCGAACAGACCGAGGAGGCCGGTAAAGGCGTTAAGCTTGTTAAACGTGAAGTTGTTCGTGTCATAACACCCGGCACCGCGATCGATCCACAACTTGTCGAGTCAAAGGATTCTGTTTATTTAGCTGCGATCTGCGGAAGCGGTGATTCGTACGCGTCAGCGTTTTTAGAGCTCTCGTCAGGGCAATTCTCCACCACTCAGATATCCGGGCCTGGTTCTTGGGATAAGGTCCGGGATCAAGTCATCGCGTTTGCGCCAAAAGAGATACTTTTTCCAAGGTCGATCGAACGCGAGGTAACGTCAGCATTCGCAGTAGGTCACGAAAGCTCACTTTTTGCTGATCAGAACGCGAGACCGCTTGGCGGAGGCGGTTTTGCTACGCTGACAGCTCTCGATGATACCAATTTCAACCTCGATGATTGCTCGGACCTACTAAAGCGACAATTCGGCGTCAAAGAGCTTGCCGCCTTTGGCCTCGCGCAAAGGCCTGAGGCGATCCGTTCTGCGGGAGCGTGTTTGCGTTACTCTCAGGAAACACAGCGGACTATTGCCGGTCATATCGCCGCGATCGAGTATTTTGAGAGCACCGACCACATGGTGCTTGATACCGTTACACTTCGAAATCTTGAGGTTGTCGAATCGCGCGGAGAGAATTCGAAACGAACGCTATTCGGAGTTCTCGACCAAACTGTTACAGGGATGGGGTCGAGACTTCTCAGGCAATGGTTACTGCGGCCTTCTCTTAAGCGCAGCGAGATTCAGACCCGCCTCGGAGCCGTCACAGAGCTATCAGACACGATCTTGCGGGACAAACTGCGATTTTTGCTTAAAGAAGTCAGTGACCTAGAACGATTGATAGGACGTCTCAATTTAGGTACGGCAACGCCCAGAGATCTATTGGCACTTAACCGGTCGATCAAACAAGCGCCGACAGTCAATGCAGTTCTAGGAGATGCGAGTGCTCTTTTACTGCAAGTTCTTTCCGAAAATATTTTTGAATTACCCGAAACACGGGATCTGATCGATCGATCAATAAGCGATGAGCCTCCGGTCAATGTCAGCGACGGCGGAGTGATTCGTTCCGGATTCGACTCGGAACTTGATGAGCTGCGAACCATCTCAACATCCGCGAAACAAACGATCGCCGCTTTCGAATCTGATGAGCGAATCCGATCGGGTATCTCGAACTTAAAAGTCCGCTTCAATAACGTATTTGGTTACTACATTGAAATATCGAAGGGCAACGTAAGCCGTGTTCCCGACGATTACGAACGGCGGCAAACACTCGCGAACGCCGAACGGTACACGACTCCACAACTGAAAGAATGGGAACAGAAGGTTTTAGGTGCAGAGGAACGAATATTGAGGCTTGAAACTGAACTGTTTCAAAAGGTTCGAACTCAGGTTTGCAGCGAAACGCGAAAACTCCAATCGACGGCACGGGCGTTCGCAACCCTTGACGCTCTAGCCGCACTATCAGAAACGGCCGCGAGGCAGAATTTCGTTTGCCCAATTCTACATGACGGCGATGAGATCGAGATCAAGAATGGTCGCCATCCGATCGTTGAAGCATTTACTAGGGGTTCGTTCGTTCCAAATGATATTCGGCTCAATAACTCCACAGATCGCCTACTCATCATCACGGGTGCCAACATGGGTGGTAAATCAACCGTCCTGCGGCAGATCGCATTGGTGCAAATAATGGCTCAAATCGGATCCTTCGTCCCCGCGACAGCGGCGCGTTTGCCGATCGTCGATCGCATTTGGACGCGTGTGGGTGCTTCCGATGATCTGGCGTCGGGACGCTCGACGTTTATGGTCGAGATGACCGAGACAGCAGAGATTTTGCACAACGCAACTGCGCGAAGCCTCATTTTGTTAGACGAGATCGGGCGGGGAACGTCAACGTTTGATGGCCTTTCGATCGCCTGGGCGGTTGCGGAATATTTGCACAATTCGACCGCACATTCTGCTAAAACCTTATTCGCGACCCACTATCACGAATTGACTGAACTCGCCGAAAACCTGCCGGGAGCAAAAAATTATCAGATAACGGCGGGTGAAAAGGACGGCGAAGTGGTTTTCTTTCATAAATTGCAGGAAGGAAAGGCTTCTAAATCCTATGGTATTGCCGTCGCGCGCCTAGCAGGCCTCCCCAATAGTGTCATCGAGCGTGCGAAGGACGTATTATCAAAACTTGAGCAGTACGAGCTAGCGGTCTTTGCGGATGAGAAAAAGAGTGGACTTGCGAAGGCGGCGGGAGGACAGATCGCATCACAGTTCTCACTCTTCGCAGTCGCGAACGAAAGTGCGATCGAGATGCTTCGTGAGGTTAATATCGACGAGATGACAGCGGGTGAGGCGAAAACCTTTCTCGCGAAGGTAAAAGAAAAGCTGATCTAGGATGAACTTGAATATCATAGAGGAAAGTTCATTGAGCTATGTTAAAAAAAGGCGGATTCATTTATTACATTTTTTCCTTCGTTTGCTGATCTAACCTCCATCCTTCAATTTTTATCCAACTTTATTAAAGATTTATCGCCTGCTAAACTCGGACTTTGATTTTTAGGAATTTTTTGATGATCGAACGGCTAAATTCTTTGACTTTGCGCCAAAAGGTCGGGCAACTTTTTTTTATTGGAATCCCGGGTTCGGCACTCGATGGTTATACTCGAGAGCTTCTAGACGAGATTTCGCCGAGTGGCGT
>JAYSZT010000018.1:0-2577 GCA_043737915.1 Acidobacteriota bacterium | reverse complement strand
AATCGGCGGCGGCTTCAGATCGAATGGCAGCCATCGGTTTACAGAGATTGCCAGAAGTAAGATCGGCACAAAATATAAGACGTATAAATATTTACCGTCCCCCGGGTACGCGGGCAGTCGAAAACTTGCCCAGCCGACGTCTGATATCAAACGTGGAAGGGCGAGCATCAGCCAGTTGAAAATTTCGGCGAGGGTAAAGAAAGGCTTCGCTAAAATCTCGCTAAAATAGAAAAGCGTCGCACCCATCACTGCCGTGAAACTCTCAAGGGCGATGAATATCCCGACCCACAGATTTAGCAGAATCGATGATACCGAAACGCGATGGAAATACACGATCGACAGCGGCAACATGCAGATCTGGACGATAAGAGAGACCAGCATCGCTTCAAACAAATAACGAACGCATTTTTGAATGCCGGACGTTACCCGCCTTCCTAAATACGGCGTCTTAAAGAGTTTCGCGGACCACACCTGTTGCTTCGATTCGATCGCCCAGCCGCCGGCGTTCCAGTACAGCATTTCGCAGAAACGTTTGAGCGAAATCGGCACATTTGGCGGGAACGGCGTAGTTGCGTCCGGCGTCCATGAGCCCACCCGTCTAAACTGCTCGACAATCGGATAGGCCGCACCCACGATCGCCGCAACGCTCACGAACGTTAGTTGGAATGACGGATCAAAAAGCTCTGACGGCAGCCAGATAAGCAATAACAAGCCGCAAAATCCGAGCGAATTTAGCAAACTGGTTCGGCGAAATATCACATACGAATACAGCAAGATCGTAAACATCACAGCCGCCCTCACGACCGGCACCTCCGCCCCGACCGCCATCGTGTAGCTCCAGAGAACCAGCATCGTGATCAAAAACTGTGCCCATCGATTTCGCGTAATCCGCCGAAGAAACACCAGCATCAGCCCGCCGATAAATGTAATATGCAGGCCCGAGATCACCAGAATATGAAACACGCCGCCATCGCGAAACAGATCCCCGGTATCTTTGTCGAGGAAGTATTTATTGCCAAGCAACGATGCGATCATGATACCGGCGGCACGCGGACTTAGGTTCTCACGGAACGAATCGATCAAATTCGCCCGCTGATCATAAATCCATGCGAGTGGCAGGAACACGCTTTCGTCGGCGATTTTTTCGACGAGCATCGTACTCTTGATCGATCCGGTCGCGTCGATACCTAGACGTTCGAGGATCTCGCGTTTTTGAATCACTCCGGGGTTGAGAAAGGCGTCTTCGCGATTGAGTTTGCAGGCGATCCGCAGACGCGAGCCGTATCTCAGATCGGAGATCTCAGATTTGAAATCAGCTTCTGCCGCCGCCTCGCTTTTCGGTAAAAACAAACGAACACTGCCCGAAACCTTTCGTTCGAAGCCGCGATAAGAGAGCTTTTCTGTTCTTAACTCTAAGAACGCACCGTCCGCAGACAGTTCGGGACGGCCATCCAACACGCCTTCCACCTCGACCGGATCGCCCGAACGGATCGTTCCGTTATCGTAAAGAACTTGCACGCGATCCGCAGCAATCGATAGTTTTTCAAGCTGCAAAGACGACATTCCGGCGGCGGCAAACGCCAAAAGAACAAGGTACGTTGCGAAGGGTTTTCCGCGAAGGAACACAGCGAAGATCGCAAACACGACGACCGCCGCGAGCGATACACTCAAATCGATATTTAGAAGGTTCGCCGCAAGAATACCGATGGCAAAGGCAATGCCGAGCCATAGCATCGGTTGGCGGTTGAAGTTGGGAGATTTACGATCTTCGGGCATCGTTTGGTGTCTATTCGGTTTTTAACAAATGCCTGATCTCGACAAAACGTAATTCGCTGATACCACGTACCTGCATCAAATATTCGACCCGGCGAAACGGCCCATTCTCGTCCCTAAATTGAACGATCGCCTCCGCCGTTTTCCGCCCGATGTGAGGCAGTTTTTCAAGTTCATCAACAGTCGCGGAATTAATGTTGATCGATGCTGACGACGATGAAGCGACTTTAAAAGACTGCGTGTATTCGACTCGTGACGAACATGCTACCGCTAGTATCAACGAACATCCGATAATGAATATTTTAAGCATCCTTTCATTCATCATTCACGGCTACCACTCTGGAAATCTCCGGATCTTTGCTCCAAAGGAGCTAGGCACATTAGCCCGATGCGAAGCGTCGGGTACAACGCCCAACCCATTTCGCCGCAAAATAACCTTGTGTAGCCGTTCCTACAACCCATTTCGTCGCAAAATAACGTCTCGCAGCCGTTCCCACAACCCATTTCGCCGCAAAATAACCTCGTGTAGCCGTTCCCACAACCCGTTTCGCCGCAAAATAACCTCGTGCAGCGGTTCCCCGACCCCATTTCACCGTAATTGGACAGGCAATCGTGGCGAATTCATTTCAAATCTTGCCAATTCAAACCCAACGGACACCTCAACAATCCACAGAAAAGCCCGAAAACACAGGCTTTCAACCAAAACAGACGGATTGAGGCGTCATCCCGCGTCCTCGCGGCACATAGTCACGCTGCTTTAGAGCGATCCTATCATTGTTCATCACGCTCCCAAATCGGATTGAT
>JAYSZT010000017.1:0-6157 GCA_043737915.1 Acidobacteriota bacterium | reverse complement strand
TTGTCAGCCGCAAAACGAACTTCGATCTTGCGAACTTTGCCGTCGTAATTCTGATTGGCCGGTCGATAGGTAATGATATATTGCGAACGAAGCTCTTCCGAGATCTTTTTGAATGCCTTCTCGAGAGCTAACATATCGCCGGTAAAAAACGCTTCGCCGCCCGTATCCTCGCAAAGCTGGATGAGGTACTTATCACCCTTATCACTGACCGTTCCTGCCTCAACGCCCGGGACCGTGCCGAGGAATCCGGCCTTCGTTGAGATGCCGAAGATCGTCGTCTCGGTTCGCTGGGCAATATCGATCGCGTCTTTAAGTTCCGCCCGGCTGAATGTGTCGTCGCCGTCCGTAATGACCACGATCACTCGACGTCCCGGAACATTCCGAAGCTTTTCATCTGAAAACTGCCAGACCGCGTCATAAAGAGCCGTTTGAGAACCGGGTTTTTTCACCTTATCGACCGCCAGGTCGAGCAGGTCGAGTTTGTCGGTAAAATCCTGTCGGAGTGTGACCTCGTGGTCAAACGTCATGAACGCCGCTTTATCTTTTCGCAACCGCGTAACCGTGTAGATGAAGTTTTTCGCCGCTTCTTTCGAGAACGTGATCTTTCCCGCGGCCGAGGGTGACGTGTCCATAAGGACGCCGACGTAAACGGCCGGATTCGTTTTTTCGTCTGAGAAGAAAGTTACTTCCTGTTCCACACCGTCCTCGAACACCTGAAAATCGCCGCGCTTCATACCGGGGACGAGCAATTTCTTCTGCGTCACCGTTACCGGCAGCCGAACCTCAAAGGTTTTCGTCGCTCCGGGATCGTCCGACACGACCGGTGTCGGCGTCGGAACCGGATTTTGCGCGGACACGAGAGCCGAGCACGCCAAAACGAACAAAAATGCGGAAATATAAATAGAACGGTAAAGTGATCTCATAACTTGATACGCTGGTTTCGATGCGTTCTAGACTGCCTTTGTTGCCTCTCGCCCAAGCACGAAGTATAGCAAATATGGCGTCCGGCATACACGCCCAGCGGAGCGTAAAGGTAATTGAAGAAGTGCGGCTTTGCACGGCCGAATAGTTTCGAGTAACAATTGCTAAACTAATGAACGTAAATATTTTCAGAGAGTATGATATCCGTGGAATTGTCGGCGAACAGTTAACCGACGAAACGGTCGAAATACTGGGCAGAGCGATCGGCACTTTTTTTGAACGTTACAACGCAAAGCGGATCGCGATCGGATACGACGCACGCGTTAGTTCGCCGCGATATTGTGAGATGTTGGTGCAAGGCCTTACCTCCTGCGGACTCGATGTCGTTTTGATCGGCATGGTGCCGACGCCGGTTTTGTATCATACGGTCTACAATCGCGACGTCGACGGCGGCGTGATGATCACCGGCTCGCACAATCCGCCGGATCACAACGGATTTAAGATCTGTCTGGGAAAAGCGACATTGTTTGGAGAGCAGATTCAGGAAATAAAAGAGATAGCGACGAGTTTGCCCCTCGCGTCACCGAGCACATTTCCTAAAGTTCGTGTTTCCGCCCTTGAGGTTCTGGGCGAATACTGCGGAGACATCGTCTCTCGCATCAAACTCGGCTCGCGAAAGCTAAAAGTCGTGCTCGACGCTGGAAATGGTATGGGCGGCGTGACCGGCGTTCCGGTCTATCGTGAGCTTGGTGTCGAACTCGTCGAGCTTTTTACCGACCCGGACTCAAGCTTTCCAAATCACCATCCCGATCCGACCGTCACCGAAAATCTCGAAGACACCATTCGAGCTGTTCGTGAAACCGGAGCAGACATCGGCATCGCGTTCGACGGCGACGGCGACCGCATCGGCGTCGTGGACGAGACCGGTAGAATAATCTGGGGCGATGAACTAATGGTATTGCTTTCTCGCAATGTTCTCGCCGAAAATCCGGGAGCGACGATCATCGCCGAGGTGAAGTGCTCGCAGACCTTGTTCGACGATATCGAAAAAAATGGCGGCGTGCCGATAATGTGGAAGGCCGGACACTCGATCATTAAATCGAAGATGAAAGAAACCTCGGCCGCCCTCGCGGGAGAAATGAGCGGCCATATCTTTTTCGCAGATAGATTCTACGGTTTTGACGACGCGACATATGCCGGAGCGAGAGTTCTGGAAATTCTCTCAAAAACCGACAAACCGCTTTCCGACTTACTTTCCGACATCCCGAAAACCTTCTCCACGCCAGAACTCCGCACCGATTGCCCCGACGAAACGAAATTCAAAGTCGTCGAACAGATCGCCGAATATTTCGGGCGTGACCACAAAGTAATCACAATCGACGGAGCCCGTATTCTCTTCGAAAACGGCTGGGGACTCGTCCGAGCGTCGAATACGCAGGCGATATTAGTTTCCAGGTTCGAAGCAGATTCAGATGAGCATTTGAAAAACATCAGAGAAATTGTTGAAACACAGATGGAGAAGGCGATAGCCATCAATTAGCCGATCATAATTTTTCAACCACTGTTTAACTGTAGTCGTTTAATTAGCCTTCACGACCTCCGATGTTGTGCCTTGCCACCTTCGGGGGTTATATTGTCTGCATGATTAAAAGATTGGCTGTTGTCGGTGGTCGGTGGTCGATTTTGATCGCTGTTGTTATTGTTTTGGCGTTTGCGGTGGCCTCGAATGCGGCCTCGTACGACAGAAGTGTCGAACTTGCCCGTTGGGAGCGGCAGGCGGCAAATGTTTCGATCGTCCGCGACGATTGGGGCATCGCTCACGTTACCGGCAAGACTGACGCCGACACTGTATTCGGGGCGATCTACGCTCAGGCTGAGGACGATTTTAACCGCATCGAGGTCAACTATTTAAATTCGCTCGGGCGGCTTGCCGAGGCGGAGGGTGAAAATGCTATTTGGAGCGATCTGCGGCAGAAATTGTTCATCGATCCCGTTGTTCTCAAAGGAGATTTTGCCGCTTCGCCGGCGTGGCTGCAGAAACTGATGACGGCGTGGGCCGACGGGCTCAACTTTTATCTCGCGAAGCATCCGCAAACCAAACCGCGGGTGCTGACGCGATTTGAGCCGTGGATGGCACTGAGCTTTACCGAGGGCAGCATCGGCGGCGATATCGAGTCGATCAGCCTTAGCGGCCTGGCAGCGTTTTACGGTAAGACGAAATTACCTGATGACTCAGCGGCGGTGAACGAAGATGTTTTCCCGGAACCTCTCGGCTCGAACGGCATCGCGATCGCTCCGTCAAACACAAAAGACAAAAAAGCTCTGCTCCTGATCAATCCGCATACGTCGTTCTTCTTCCGTTCGGAACTGCAGATGACGAGCGGAGAGGGTTTGAATGCCTACGGAGCATCGACTTGGGGACAGTTTTTTATCTATCAGGGCTTTAATGAAAATTGCGGCTGGATGCACACATCTAGTGCGGCCGACGTCATCGACGAATATCTTGAAACCGTTGTTAAACGCGGTAATGATTACGATTACAAGCACGGCAGTGAACAGCGGCCACTAACAACGGTAGAAATCACGGTGCCCTACAAGACCGAAAAAGGTATCGAACAACGCACCTTTAAGACTTACTATTCACACCACGGGCCGGTCGTCCGAGAGGAAAACGGCAAATGGGTGACAGTTAGCCTGATGAATAAGCCAGTTTCGGCTCTGACCCAGTCGTTTATGCGGACCAAGGCGAAAAACTATAGCGAGTTTATGACCGTGATGGAGAATCAGCAAGCAAATTCGTCGAATGCCACGATCTACGCCGACCGCGATGGGCGTATCGCCTACTTTCACGTCAACTATATGCCGCGCAGAGACCCGAAATTTGACTGGACAAAACCGGTCGATGGATCGAATCCCGCGACCGATTACAACGGATTGCATACGATGGCCGAGTCGCCGGATCTGCTCGATCCGAAAAGTGGTTGGCTGTACAACAGCAACAATTGGCCTTGGTCAGCGGCCGGGGCGAGCAGCCGAAAACAATCCGATTTTCCTTCATACATCGACAGCGGCGTTGAATCAGCGCGTGGGCTACACGCGATCAAAGTGCTTCAGGATAAGCGTGATTTTACGCTCGATACGCTTCGCGATGCCGCGTATGACAGTTATCTGACCTGGTTCGACAAACCGCTGCCGGCCCTGATCAAAGCCTGGGATAATACCTCGTCCGGCGATCCGCTAAAAGCAAAGACGGCCGACCAGATCGCGGTACTCAAGGCGTGGGATCGTCGCTGGGCGGTCGATTCGGTGCCGACGTCGCTCGCTGTATTCTGGGCGGAGGATCTGGTTCGCCTTATTGCCCCAGACGTAGGAAAGGCTAAGATGTCGTATGAGGAATACATCGCCCAGAGTGCGACGCCCGAATTGTTGCTCAAATCACTCGCGGCGGCATCAGACAAGCTTACCGCCGATTTTGGCAAATGGCGGACACCCTGGGGTGAGATCAACCGTTTTCAGAGGTTAACCGACGACATTGTTCATCCGTTCAGCGATAACGCCCCGAGCATTCCGGTCGGATTCGCGTCGGGTAATTTCGGTTCGCTCGCGTCATTCGGAGCGAGAAGGTTCAATGGTTCGAAAAAGCTCTACGGCACCTACGGAAATAGCTTCGTTGCGGTCGTCGAATTCGGAAAAACCGTCCGGGCAAAGGCGATCACGGCGGGCGGAGAAAGCGGCGACCCGAAATCGAGACACTTCAACGATCAGGCTGAACGTTATTCGACGGGTAACCTTCGCGACGTCTATTTCTATCCGTCTCAACTAAAAGGACATACGGAGCGTCGATACAGCCCCGGAAAATGAACTTCGATGGCTCTAGCTTTCGGTGACATAAAAAACGGCAAAAAACCTATTGCGTGATCTAGACGCGGTTGACTTTTTTCATACGATTTTTGCCTTCTTGTGTTTTTCGAACAGCAAGAGGCATCGGGGGAAAATTGGGCCGTTTCGCATGGTTGTTATCAATCCGTCTCAGCGAAAAGTTCGATTTTTTTCCGCAGTGATGACCCGATTTACGAATAATTTCCGTTTACTAGACAGGAGCAAGTAAAAATTTAGAGGCAATACAGTCAGGAGACAAAGCAAAATGAGTAACACAACCAAAATAGGTATCAACTGGACAAGATCAGCTATCGCATTGGCGCTTTTATGCGCGGTATTCAGTTTCAGCGCTATGGCTCAAGCCGATGGTGGCAAACCGCTCGACGCCAAAACGTTAGCCGCTCTTGTAGCGGAACTTAAAGGCGTTGTCTCCAGGACAGCGACCGAGCCGGGCGAGTCCGAAATGGTCGCCAGGAAATGGGACGCACGCCGCGATCTCGCCGGCAAGACAAAGCTCGCCGTGATCAATCTGCTGTTCCAGGACGTCAGGTCGTCGGTCAAGGATTCGGGGACGCAGTATCAGATCAGTTCGATCTTCGGAATGTACAAGATCATGCCGGACGACGCGTTCGGTGCTCAGACACTGGCCGCCAAAGGTGATACGTCAAAAACGGGGGCGATGAATAAACTGGTCGACCTGACTTTTCGGACTCATCCCTACGTTGGGATCGATGAGACGTTAAATGCCCTCCCCGGGACCGAAGAGGACCCGGCCGCAAAGGAGGAGCGTATTCAAAATCGCATTGTGAGTTTTGAGGAAGCGTTGAAAATTAATAATCAATTAACGTCCGCTCAAAAAAAGTTCGTACGAGACAATTACGATTTTTTGGACAAATTGGTGGATTCACACACCGCAACCGCGATCAGCAAAAACTTTCCGGTAGAGCAGTGGATCAAAGAAGGATTGCAGCAAAGCTATACGAACAATTTCACGCCTGCTGAGATCAACAGCCTAATCGCTTATTTTCAAGGAAAAGCAGGTAAGCGAGTTTTGGAGTACATCAGGACGATGGAAATGTGGGCGTTGATCGTCAAAAACGGTGGAACAACGACCGGTTTCACCAAAGCGGAAAAGGCGGAGCACAACAGATTCGTCGCCACGCCGCTGGGCAAAAAATTCATGACCGCATACTTGCAGGAAACCATCGCTTACGAGGAAGGCAAAGAGAACGCCGTGAGGTCCGCCGATCCTGACGCAGACGGCTCCGCGATCCACCGGCCGGAAAATCTGAATAAGCTCATTAATAAGTTTGTCGCGGATAATTATAAAAAATAAACGTTCGGATTTCTTTCCGAA
>JAYSZT010000016.1:0-6164 GCA_043737915.1 Acidobacteriota bacterium | reverse complement strand
CCGCGGGCGGCAAAGCCTGCCCAGGTATCGGCGACATCAACTGCTGCCTCAGGAGCAAAGGAACTCGCCTGTGCCGCCGCGAGGATCGCATCACGTTCTTGTAAAATCGTAGGGCCTAGCGGGGCGAGCTTCATCCCGTCGGTCACTAACTGTAATATTTTGCGGTTTCCGACCGCCCAACCGAGACGCGTGACAAATTTCGCGCGAACTTCCCACAGCGCTGAACTCCAGACTTCGCCGATGTTATGCACTTGATCGCAGGTCGAGCTGCCCACCGGACCGCGATTGAAAGCAAAATTGGTACTGGTCGTTCGTGAACCGCAATCCGAATTTACATAGCTGAACGTGAAAGCGTTGTGCGGTTTGTTGTTAGGCCCACCGGTAGATGCGAGGATTGCTTTTGGGAAGCGGCGGATGCCGTAATAGTAGTTGTTAGTGAATCCCGGTTGGATCAGGTACGTGTCGTAGCCGCCGGTCGTGTATATTCCGTTGATCGGATCGCTTGGCTCGCTGAGCAAGGAGTGTCCGTAAAAATCGGACCAGCCTTCACCCATTCCGCGAGCCATATTGGTTGAGAGGCCGCTACCGTTGCCGTGTAGACGGTTCGATAGTCCGTGGGTGTGCTCGTGAATTATGACGTCCGCATCAAAATCACCGTCTAGATCGGGTGTTGGCCCAGTCCACAGATACATCTGCATCCGACCGCGTCCGCCGTCAGCCGGCGTGGAGAAGTTGGCGTTATTCGTGCCGGAGCAGTCCTGTGCCTCGGCCGACACGCGGTCCGCCTCGCTACCGCCGCGGCCAAAATTACTCGCCTGAAAATTTCTTGCCTGTTCCGTGAATCCGAGCCGGTACATTTCGTCGTGGTACCAGTTATTGATGTAAAAAAGCTGCGTGACCGCGGCCCGTTGAGCGTCATTTTGGCCGTGCGGTTGGACGATCGACGCACATGGCGACACGGGCTCGCCCGCTGGCGTCGGAGAATCACCGGTATTGGTATTTGGGTTGAAAGGGTTGACGGGGAAGTTGAATGTGCGTGCGGCGCCTGTCGCCTTGCCGTTTACCGCGTCGACGCCGTTGGTAGTGTCGCGGTCGAGCCCTGCTTCGTTAGCGTTGCCGTCGGTTTCATTCACGCCGTCCGTGATCCAGCCGTTATTGTTAAACGTGTAAGGAGCCTCGTTACCGATACGGGTTATGCTTGTGCGACTGATCGCGGCACCTTGTGCTCCGTTCGGAGATGTCGGCCCCGGAGTGAAGGGGAACGGATTGTCGGCAACGTTAACCATCGCGTTGGGATTGGCATAAACATTGTAAGTTGCGGACTGCGTCTGATCTTCCGTGATGTTTTTTCGCCACAACATCGTCCCGCTGCCCGCGTCAACGATCACGTAAAATGCACTGACCGGCTGCCAGATCAGCACCCGCCATGATGGAACCGTAACACCGGGTTCGGTAGGAAAATACATTTTCTCGGCAGTCGTCGCCCAGTCGCCTTCGCCGAAGACGGACTTGAGATCTGTCGATGCGGATCCGTTTGGCGTTAGTTTCAGCTTGCCGCTGTCGACGTTTATCAGTCTGGCGGCGGCGTTGACTGCGGTCAACGGATCACCAAAATCAGCAGAAACCGCGCTTTGATCTATACCCGGAGCGAGATTGTTGATGACACGGATCATCTCGCCTTGCTTTGTAAATCCGGCCTTGGCCTCCCCACGAAATACCGGAATACCGTTGATCTCTTGATTTAGCTCGACAAAGCTGAGATTGCCGTCGGGATTTGTGTAGTCGGCGGCGACCTTGAATTCGTCGATCTGGCCTGCCGTCGCTCCGACGAGCTCTGAGTTTTCCTTCAAGAAATTGATCAAGATGTCCGCCCGTTTACCTGATGCGGGCCGCGTCAGGAACGCACGGCCTTTCAAAACATCCGGGCCGATGACTTCAGGTATCCGAATTTCTTCGTTATAAACGATCTTCAGGGTTGGCACATTTTGTTTCAAACGGCTCTCGCCACGTACTAAAGAGTCGCGAATATCCGCTATCTCAACCGCATTTTTACCAGCGGTGTTTCGAAATGACAATAGTTTTTCGGATGAACGCTTATCCGTCCGAATATCATAGTTCGGCAGATCCAAATCATGGCTCTCTGTGCGTTCGATGAGACCTTTCGCGGCATTCGTTCGAAGTTGAAATGGCAATATCAAAACCGCCGCGACAATGCCTAAAGCGGCAAGACAAAGGATTAAAGAACGTGAGCTTTCTGATAACGAAAGTATTGACATCAATTGAACTCCTGAGAAAAATGGATTCTGCGAACCGGCCGATTTTGGGAAATGTAGTGAATCAAATCGAAAATATCGGAAAAAACCTTTAGAATTAAACTTTTGCGACCGTTTAGAAGAAAAGAGATCCGCGAACACGACGTCGGGAAAAATTATATGAATTTCGAAAAGAAAGGGGTCTCTGCTAGTTAGAAGTCTATCAAATTAGGCGATTAAGTCAATAGATTTCACCGTGTTCCGGGTATATTACCGATGCAGATGGACGACGACATAACGATCGATCAGGTCTTTGGAGCCAGCGGGTTGATCTCGCAGTTCCACGATTCTTACGAGTATCGCGAGGGCCAGATCAAAATGGCCGACGCGATCGGTAAGGCGCTAATCGATAAAAAACACCTGATCGTAGAAGCTGGAACCGGAACGGGCAAAACACTCGCCTATCTGATCCCCGCGATTGCCGCAGCCATTAAAAATAAGACGAGGATCATCATCTCGACCGGCACCAAAAATCTGCAGGAGCAGCTGATGGAAAAGGATATTCCTTTTCTGCAAAAGATCCTGCCGATAAAGTTTAAGGCCGCATATATGAAGGGTCGGTCGAATTATGCTTGTATTTATCGCATCGGCAAGTCGGATCATCAGCCGATACTCGATGGTATCGGCGAAGTAGACCATTTTAAGGAGGTCCGCGAATGGTCCCACGATACTAAAACCGGTGACCGTTCTGAACTCACCCATCTGCCCGAGAATCTATCGTTCTGGAGCCGGATAAATGCCAAGAGCGAAACGTGCATTGGTCAAAAATGCCCGGACTACGAGCCGTGCTTTATCACCAAAATGCGTGTTAACGCAGAGGCGGCCGACATCGTGATCGTTAATCATCATCTGTTTTTCGCCGACCTCAATGTCCGCGGCAATAATTTTGGCAAGGTTTTGCCTGACTATGCGGCCGTTATCTTTGACGAGGCTCATCTCATCGAAGACATCGCCGCCGATTATTTTGGGTTTCAGGTCTCAAATTTCCAGATCGACGAGCTCGTTCGTGACGCTGATACTTTGCCGATAACTGATGCTATCGCGACCGCGGGGATATTGCGGACCTCGGCAAAGGTTCTCGGACTTGCTGAGCAATTTTGGATAAGATTTTTGCAGGCACGAGGTAATGAGGGTCGTTATCCTCTGATGCCCGATAGCTTCGCCGAACCGGCAGCGAGCGGCGTGCCGCAGCCGACGCCTCACGGCGACGCATACTATGCACTTGACGAGACGCTCGGGTATTTGGAGGTAGCGATCGACTCTTTTTCAGACAAAATGCCTGAGGCGGATAGTGTCGTCAAGCGCATTCGTCAAACGCGATTCGATCTCGGCTTTATCGTTAAGCAGGCCGATCGGAATTACGTCTATTGGTTAGAAAAACGCGGTCGAGGCATATTTCTGCAAGCTTCGCCGGTCGATGTCTCGGCTCTTTTGCAGGAGAAACTCTTCGACCGGGTCGATACGTGTGTTCTCACATCGGCGACATTATCGGCGAACGGCAGTTTTAACTTTATCCGAGACCGTTTGGGATTATCGGCGGTGAAAACGACGTCACTGGTCGCTCCTTCATCGTTCGACTACGAAAATCAGGCGATCGTATATTTGCCAAAAGTGATGCCCGATCCGCGTTCGGCCGACTTTACCCAGATGGCGGCGATCGAGATCGTCAAGATCCTGCAGGTCACCCGCGGCCAAGCGTTCGTTTTGTGTACGAGCAATTCGTCGATGATAGCTTTGTATGAACTAGTTTCTTCGCGAATCGGTTATCCGTGTTTTTTACAGGGAACGATGGCGAAAACCGGGTTGCTCGAACGCTTTCGCGAAACGCCGAACGCGGTCTTGTTCGCGACATCCAGCTTCTGGCAAGGCGTCGACGTTCGCGGCGACCAACTTTCGTGCGTCATCATCGACAAGCTCCCGTTCGCCGTTCCGTCCGACCCGATCGTCGCTGCACGCAGTCGCTTCATCGATGAGAACGGCGGCAAATCATTCTTCGACTACAGCGTCCCGCAAGCCGTCATCACTCTGAAACAGGGAATCGGGCGGTTGATCCGAAGTTCCACCGACCGAGGCGTGATCGCAATAATGGACCCGCGTTTGCGGACAAAATCCTACGGGCGCGATTTTCTAAATAGCCTTCCCCGTATGAGAATAACGGGGGATCTTACCGATGTTGCGGAACTGTTTAAATGATATTATTGAAGGATTAAAAGGTTAGGCATATGTGGAAAAAACAGATCACGTTTGGGTTAGTACTTATCTTTATGATGACGCCCATTTTTGGACTTACGCAGGCACAGTTACAAGATCGACCACTAAAAATTCGGAAGAAGCCCCATGTAAAAGGCTTTAAAGTAGAGAATTGTTCCCAACGAAGCGGCACTTCCATAGTCAGTACAGTGTTTGATAAATCCGGTTCAATAACGAAAGCGGACATAATCACAGCATCGGGCTGTGATTCCTTCGATGCGTTAGCAGTTGAAGCCGCTTTCAAGATAAAATTCGACGCTGAGATAAAAGGGGGCGAGCCCATTACAGTTATAAAGAGAGTTGAATATAAATTTTGGTACTGATGCCCTCATTTTACGAAGTAATGATCGAACGTAATTTCTCATCCGCCCACCAACTGCGCGGGTACAAGGGGAAATGTGAAAATTTGCACGGGCATAATTATAAGATTGAGATCTTTGCCCGGGGTGAGGAACTCAATAATATCGGGTTGCTGATCGATTTTGGCGATTTGAAATCGGCCGCGGATGAGATCGTCAGGTATTTGGATCACCGGAACATTAACGAACTGCCGCCTTTTGACGAAGAGTTAAATCCGTCAGCTGAGAATCTCGCCCGCTATTTTCTCGAGTACATAAATACACGTATCGCAGACGAGCGCGTCAAGGTGCACAAGGTCCGCTGTTACGAAACCCCAACCAGCGTAGCGACGTATCAGATCGACTAAAAAATGAAATTATTCTTATTCTTAGCGACGATCCTGTTCGCATTGGCGGGGCCATCTATCGCCCAGACCGGTTCGCCGCTGTCGATACGAGGTGTCGTCTTGGACCTCAACGGAGAGAGCGTCGAAGGGGCACGAGTGGAACTTCGCCGAACGAGGCCAAGGGTTGACCTCGTAACGACGACCGATTCTGCGGGGAATTTTTCGTTCATTGGCCTCGTCGCCGGTAGTTACGAGGTTGATGCCTCGGCCAAGGGTTTTGGAATGCAGACAAGGATCGTCGAAGCCGGCGTTTCAGACGTGCGGATCGACCTGTCAGTCGATGAGACGCGTGTCACCGTCACTGCGGAGATCGGTTCGAAACAAGAACGTTACAATGTGCCGCAATCGATAAACATCGTTTCGCGGGAAAAAATGCTTGAGCGTTCGACATCAGTTTTGGCGCAGGCGGGTAAAGAAGAGGTTGGTTTGAATGTTCAGCGGACGAGTCCGACGCTCGGGGCCATTGTTGTTCGAGGATTGACGGGCAAAAATGTTGTCAATTACATCGACGGCGTCCGGTACACGAACGGAGCCCAACGCGGTGGTATCAATACATTTTTTAACTTGAACGACGCGTCAAACCTGCAATCTATCGAGGTACTTCGCGGTCCAAATGGAGCTCAATATGGGTCGGATTCGCTGAGCGGAACAGTCAATTTATTGACTCGTTCACCGGAATTCGGTAGTGATAAGCCGATTTTTCGTGGGGAATTTACGCCTAGTTTTACATTGGCGGACCGTAGCTTCGGTAGTTCAGCTTTTCTTAGCTACGGCACCAACAAATTCGGCGGCTACGTTAGCCTGAATGCTCGCCGCATCAACACGTTGCGGACAGCGGGCGGAATCGATTCGCACTC
>JAYSZT010000015.1:0-2598 GCA_043737915.1 Acidobacteriota bacterium | reverse complement strand
GCCGAAAAGAAGATCGCCCAGGGCGTGACCGCAAAGCAATTGAGTGATTATTTGTATTTTGTTGCCTCCGACGAAATGGAAGGCCGCGACACTCCTTCGCGCGGTCTCGACACGACGGCGAAGTTCATCGGGATGAACCTATCGAAATGGGGCTTCAAACCTGCTGGTGACGACGGCACGTTTTACCAAAAAATTTCGTTAAAACGCGACGTAGTCGATCCGGCGGCAACTTCTGTTGAGATCGGCGGTCAGAAGTACTCATACGGCGATGATATAGTTCGTGCATCTGGCAATGGGAACAGCAAGATGACGGCCAATATCGTTTTCGCCGGCAACGGATGGATGATCAAGTCGAAGAATTTGAATCCATATCAGGGCTTAGATGTTAAGGGTAAGATCATTGCTGTGTTCGGCGAAGGTCAGATGGGCGGCCGCAATTTGGTGCCGTTTCCGGCAGGAGTTACGCAGGCAGATCTGACCGGAACGCGTGGGGTTGACTGGGCAGATGTCGCGACCTACGCTCGTGAGAACGGTGCGGCGGGCGTAATGGTCCTCGGATCCAAGTTTCTAGTGAGCAATTGGGGAATGGTCACGCAAATGTTCGGCCGTAGCCGAATGGTTGTCGAAAAACTCGCTCAGCCGCAGGCAACTGCACCGAGCGGTTCTGCTCCAAACGTTTTTATTGCCTCAGAGAAGTTATCCAACGCCGTATTCGCGGGCGAGGTTGGTAACCCGCTGGCTGGCTATACGAATTCATTTGAGCTCAACAAAGAATTTAACTTCAGCATCGGGATCAAATCCGAAACCGCTATGACACAGAATGTTGTGGCTCTTTGGGAAGGAAGCGATCCGGTTTTGAAAAAAGAAATGGTCGCGATCGGTGCCCACTATGATCACGTCGGCATAAACCCGAACGCACCCGGTCCCGATAAGATCTTTAACGGAGCGGATGATGACGGTTCCGGAACGGTCGCGGTCCTCTCGATTGCCGAGGCGTTAGCGAAGGCCCCGAAACGGCCCAAGCGTTCGATCCTTTTCGTGTGGCATTGCGGTGAAGAGAAAGGTTTGTGGGGCAGCGAATATTTTAATAAGTTCCCGACCGTCGATATCAAACAGGTAGTTGCTCAGCTCAACATCGACATGATCGGTCGTAGCAAAAAAGCCAATAACACTGAGCCGCGAGACAAAGACCTGACCGATGAAAATTCGATTTATGTGATCGGTGCAGACATGATGAGCGCGAGTCTCGGTTCGATCGTTCACAGCACTAACAAATCCTATCTGAATCTCGGATACGATTTCCGCTACGACGATCCAAAAGACACGAACCGATTCTTTTTCCGCTCAGACCACTTTAACTACGCGGTCAACGGCATACCGATCGCGTTTTGGTTCGACGGAGTTCACGTAGATTATCACGGAGCAGGAGACAGCCCGGACAAGATCGACTATCAAAAAATGGAAAAGGTTTCGCGAACTATTATGCTTACAATGCTTAAGCTCGCTGACCTTAAAACACGTCCGGCAGTCGACAAACAACTACCGCCGGAACTAAGTCAGCGTTAGGCAGATAGAAAACGAAAAAGTGGCTGTCCGAAGAGAAATCTCCAGGACAGCCACTTTTTATGTCTTAAGATCGACTACTCGGGTTGACCTCTACATCCCTCGGCAAAGAGAGCCGGTTGTTTGACGCTTATGATCGGATAGTTTTCGGCTTCTTTATTGATTTCAAGCCATTCCATATATTCCTCGGGAATAGACATGTCTGAATATATGGCCTCAACTGGACATTCAGGTAAACAAGCGTCGCAATCGATGCAAGAATCTGGGTTGATAAGCAACCGATCAGGCAACTCATGGAACGCCTCGACAGGACAAACTGCCGCACAGTCGCTGTATTTACACTGGACGCACGGCTCGGCAACTATATAGGTCATTTGGTGGCAATATCTCCGTAAAATTCAAAAATAGAAAAAAAACTTCAATGTGATAAGGATAGCCTGTCAAATGAGGTTAGACAAGTGGTAAACTGCCTTCAACACCGCTGAATTAATAAGACCAAATTCGGAATAATAATAGGATGAAAAACCACAAAGCTGAACGCGATCTCTCACTCGATTTTTTGCGGGTAACCGAGGCCGCCGCGATCGAATCCGCCAAGACGATGGGTCAGGGCGACAGAAAATTCTCTGACCACGTTGCCGTCGAAGCAATGCGTGAAATTATGGACACGGTGCCGATGCGCGGCCGTATAGTCATCGGCGAAGGCGAACGCGATGAGGCTCCGATGCTCTATATAGGCGAGGAGGTCGGCGGCGGGATTTTCTCTGACGAGGCCCGAGCTGAATTCCCGGAGGTCGACATTGCGGTCGACCCACTCGAAGGCACGAATCTGTGTGCCTTAGGAGCGAACAACGCGATCGCCGTGCTGGCAGCGGCCGAACGCGGCGGCCTGCTCAATGCACCTGACCTGTACATGGATAAGATCGTCGTCGGGCCGTCGTGTCGCGGCGCCGTCGATATCGATGCCCCCGTCACCGAAAATTTGAAAAATATCGCCCGCCGCTTAGGCCGTGACGTCGATGATCTGACAGTGAT
>JAYSZT010000014.1:0-6216 GCA_043737915.1 Acidobacteriota bacterium | reverse complement strand
CCGCTCCTCACGATCGCCTTCGCCGCGTTGGTCAACGGCCGCTCCCGCAGATCGCTCCCAACTTCGCGAGGTTCCACATTCAACAAAATGATCCCGCGAGCAGTTGTAAAATTAAGGTCAAGCGGCCCCGTTCCTGTTCCCGCAACCTTAGGTTTCACGATCTCCGAGGTGCCTTCCGCCACTGCCTCCGCCTTTACTTCCTTATCCTTTCTATTTTTCTCCTTTTCTCCGAGTCTTCCCTTGATCTCAAAACGCCCGGCAGACTTTTCCTTCACCTCGGGCAATTCGACAGCACTCAGGAACCTCGGCCGCGATTCCGTCCACTGAAAGTTAAAGGTCACTGCATCCGCCGGCACATCCGTCGTGATCGTACCCGTGTCGGTTTTGACATAGATCTCGGCAAAATCACCGCCGATATCTACCGCTCCGCTGGTCGTCTCGACCTTGATGACGGCACGTTCGGGCAGGTTCAGAGTAATGTCGATCCGTTTTTTGCGATCTTTGGGAGTAACGGTGATCAATATGCGTGCGCCGCTCGCAGAATACTTGATATCGCCTTCGACCACGCCTTTGTCAGACGTCGCCGTCATCGTTCCGCTGATCGTCGGTCCATCGCCGATCGGCCCCGTGGATTTCGCCGAAACGCGGCCGTAGTGATTGACGACCTCGACACTGGCACCCGCCGCGAGGCCCATATCCCGCGTCAATTCCTGCGAAAAGGCTCCCGCGAATGTTGCAAGAATGACTACGGAAATGTGTATGAGATTGGGAAATTTAAGCTGCATGTCCTAAGACTTGCTGGTTATCCGGCCCGACTGGATGAGGCGTTGGCGAACGCGTTCCTGCCACTTCTTGCGAGGCTTTTCGTCGTCCTCAAATCGTTCGATCAGATCGTCCATCGATTCGCCGCCCGCGAGCCGGGTTTTCAAATAAAGCAATGAGATGATGATAGCAGAAAATGACAACACCAGGATCTGGATCGGCAGCCACAGCAACTGGCTCAGCGTCTCGAGCAACGTTTCCTTGACCCGCGTCCGCATGTCTTTTTTCTCACCTTTCGCCAGTTCATCACCGACGCTCACGGAAATCGGGGATTTCCTCTCGTTCACCTCGTTAACGGGTGCCGTCGGCGGTATGGGTTCCTGAATCGGTGCAGAATTAGTGGCGTTCTTCGCCTGTCCCGCAGCTTGGGCGATCGTTACCTTGTTCTCGATACCGCTCGCGGATAAATTCACGACCAGCGATATCGTTCCGGCGATCACGGGCGGCATTAAAAGCATTATCAGCACCGCACCAATCGACGTCCAGATCGAACGCTTGACCAATTCCTTTGATCGCTTAAGCGCCGCCTTGCCCTTGAGATTCTCCATCATCACAACCGGGGCGACGAGTGTCCATAAAATACTGAGCACGATCAGTCCGATCCCGCAGGTTATGATGCCGATCAAAAAGACTAGCAAGGTATTCATCAGTCCAGTACCCGCGAACTTTTTCCACTTTTTCCGAACCTCGACCAAAACGGGTCGCAAACGCAACGGTCTGAGCGGCATCGCCAGGTAGTGTGTCACAAGCCAGGTAATGGCACCGATATTCAGGTACGTGCAAAAAGCACTCGTTACCGTCAGTAAGATGACGGTGATACCGGTAAGGATATTGGCGGTCGAACGGTCAAGCATATCACTCGCCTTAAAAAATGCGAGAACGCTCATCAGCAACGTCAAGCCGATGACCGGGAGCATAAAAAATGTCGTCAACATGACGAATTTAGGCAGATGCTCACTGTAAATTACCGTCGCCCGTCGAAGCAACGCTCCCAGACCTTCGCTTCGTGAACGCAAAACATTCGCGAAGCCCTCGGCTGTTTGCGGTCGATCGTCCGGATTCTTTGACAAAGCCAGGTGGATCGCCCGCCTCATCTTGCGCCGAACTTTTTTTGCCACCAGTTGCGGAGGCTCAATCGATTGGTGCGACTCCATCACATCCTTGAAATCGCCCGAAAACGGCGTAATGCCCGACAACATCTGATAGGCGATCACGCCGAGACTGTAAATGTCAGAGCGTGTATCGAGATGTTCGCCGCGGCATTGCTCGGGCGACATATAAAGCGGCGTGCCGAGAACCGCTCCGACGCGAGTCAATCCGGCGGAGTTCCGCGAATCAGTCAGTGAATTGCCAACCGTTGGGCTGTCCGAGCGGTCGGTATCGCCGTCCGGTTCATTCGATAAAACGCGAGTCCCGACCGTGTCTTGATCCTTGTCAACCGGATCGAAGATGGCCGTCTGATTCTCAGCCGAATCGACCGCCTGTATCTGAATCGTCCCGCCATCAGTATCCTGGACGATCGTCGAGGCTTGAGCAGCGAGCGTGGAAAGGTCTCCGCCGATCGTTGTGTTCGACTGTTCCAAACGCGTCGGTGCCGCCGCGTTTCGGAATGGGCCGCCCTGATCACTTACGGCAATATCGTGTTCCTCGAGTTTGGCGATACCAAAATCAAGAACTTTGACCGTGTAACCGCCGCGTTGATTGGGTTCGAGCCAGATGTTGTCGGGTTTGAGATCGCGGTGAATGATGCCCTGTTCGTGAGCTTCCTGCACCGCCGAACATACCTGCTCGAGGATATCGAGCGTCCACGAAACGGGGAGATTTTTCTCTTCGTCAAGGATCTCGCCAAGCGTACAGCCGTCGAGATATTCCATCACCAAATACGCGACCTGTCCACCTTTCGAATCCGCGAAACCGAAATCCGTCACGTCCACCACATTCGGGTGCCGCAAACGGCCGGCGGCGCGTGCCTCGCGGCGGAAACGCTCCACGAACTCAGCTCTCTGCATAAACTGCGGCGAGATGATCTTTACCGCCACCGGCCGCTCAGTGCCCAGATGCGTCGCCAGATAAACGGTGCCCATTCCGCCCCGTCCGAGTTCCCTCGTCATCTGATATTTGCCATCAAGCGTCTGGCCTGTGAAATCCAACGAATTCATATTCAGTCTGTGGAAACTCTAAAGTTTCGCCACTTCTTTTGCAAGTATCTACGCCACGTCGAATGATTAAGTTTTATCTTTCCGAGTAAGATTTTGTAAATACCGGCGGATCGACAAATGACTTATCTTTCCCATTGTAAAAATATCCGAACTGTCTTAAGATTTTGTTCAATTCGGACAATTTGATCAAAATTTCTTGTTTTTTATGAAAAACAGTGTGTTTTATAGATGAAACATCGTGTCACTTCTGTTAGACTTATTTGCGTGGAGAAAGGAATTCTAATTTAGTTAAAAAATCGGACAGGGGAAACAATAATATGAGTTTAGATAAAGGAAAGGCGATCGAGTCAGCGTTGATGCAGATCGAGAAGAAGTTTGGTAAAGGTTCGATCATGCGTTTGGGCGAGCGTCCGCACGAAGACATTGGGGCGATCTCGACAACTTGCTTGAGTCTCGATGCCGCGATTGGCGTTGGCGGATTTCCGCGTGGACGCATCATCGAGGTTTACGGGCCTGAAAGTTCGGGAAAAACCACGCTCGCTCTCACCGTTGTCGCCTCGGCACAAAAATCGGGCGGTGTCTGTGCATATATCGACGCTGAACATGCTATGGACCCCGAATACGCGACTAAACTCGGAGTCAATATCGACGATATGCTTATCTCGCAACCGGACTCGGGCGAACAGGCACTCGAGATCGCCGAGACCTTGATCCGCTCCAACAGCGTGGACGTGATCGTGATCGATTCGGTCGCCGCCCTCGTTCCTCGTGCCGAACTCGATGGTGAAATGGGCGATTCGTTGCCTGGTCTGCAGGCACGCCTGATGTCGCAAGCCTTACGAAAGATCACGGCCATCGTCTCGAGCTCGAATACTTGTTTTATCTTCATCAATCAACTTCGCGAAAAGATCGGCGTATTTTTTGGTTCGCCGGAGACGACGACCGGCGGCAAGGCACTTAAATTCTACGCTAGTCTTCGCCTCGACATCCGCCGCATCGGAGCGATCAAAGATGCCGATAAAGTTGTCGGTAATCGAACCCGCGTCAAGGTCGTAAAAAACAAATGCGCGCCGCCATTCCGCGAGTCTGAATTCGACATTATGTACGGCGAAGGCATTTCCCGAGAAGGCGACCTTCTCGATCTAGCCGTCAATCACAACATTGTCGAAAAGAGCGGAGCGTGGTTCTCATTCAAAGGCGAACGCCTCGGCCAGGGCCGTGACAACGTCAAGAATATGTTAAAAACCAACGTCGAACTACTCGAAAGGATAGAGGTCGATGTCAAAGAAGTACTCGGTTTCGCTAAAACCGGTGCAGCGTCCGCTTAGGATCGCTTTGCCCAAAAATAAAAATGCCGGACGAAATATCTCGTCCGGCATTTCCTATTTTCAGTATCAAAGTCGACATCATCGACTGTGCTCGATTCCCGATCATTGATTCGAATTTTTCTTCATCATCGGGACTGTGTTTGCGTTCTTTTTCATCATCGGCACATCTGATGTCGCGGAATTTGACGTCCTCAGCGGCGTTCCCATTTGTCTGCGAAGTTCCTCCGGTGAAGGTATTCCAGGTGTCGGTGTAACGCCGGGTTTCACTGGTTTTTTTAGTTCTTCCGGACTTGGAATTCCCGGAGTCGGAGTCGCACCCTTCGGAATATTGGCTATCACGGCGGGAATGCCCGGGGTTGACGCATTCGATGGTGGTACCGGCGAGGTCGAAAGTCCGGGCGGCAGATTTACCGGGTCGACATTGACGAAAGCGTTGCTATTTGTGTTGATGTTGCTGTTTGAGATACTGTTCGCCGGTGCGGAGCCGCCGCAGCCGAACGCGGCGATTGATGATGCGAATAAACCGGCGGTGATCAATTTTGTAAACATATATAAATCCCTCGCAATTTTTAATATAGTAATGCCGGTTCGGAGGTTGCGTCCCCGGAGGGCAGCGACGGCGTCCGAACCGGCACGGGTAGGTTTTTTTTTTACTTTTAACAGCAGCTTCAGGGTAAAACGGCTGGTAAGAATGAATTATAGAACTTGCGGCGAACTTGTCAACACTTTTTTGCCAAACCGCGTTGAACGTTCAGCGTATTTGACAACTTAAACGGCCTTATTTACACTCATACATTCGCTCGTTGCAACACGTTGCGAGTCGGCCAGATAGCTCAGTTGGTAGAGCAGCGGATTGAAAATCCGCGTGTCGGCGGTTCGACCCCGTCTCTGGCCACCATTTTTTTTCGATACACGACAGCTCATTTCGGGCTGTCTTTTTTTGCGTTATGATAGCTTTAGATAAATAAATATGGAACCGCTCGCGAACCAGATCAGGCCGCTCAGTCTCGACGAATACGTCGGTCAGACGCATCTTGTCGGGCCGGAGAAGCCTTTGCGGCTGGCGATCGAGCAGGGTCACATTTTTTCTTTCGTTCTCTGGGGAACGCCCGGAACCGGAAAAACTACGCTCGCCCGCATCTACGCCAACGCCATCAAAGCAGAATTTTTCGAGCTCTCCGCCGTCTCCGCCGGCAAAGAAGACATCCGCAAGATCGTCCGGAGTCGGGACACTCCTGCCCGGTCCGATCACCTTAGCGATCAACTCTTTGCGAACGAAGAAACGGACATTAGTGTCCGTACTCCGAAGGTTTTGTTTCTTGACGAGATCCATCGTTTTAATAAAGCTCAGCAGGATTTTCTGCTTCCATTCGTCGAGAACGGCGAGCTTGTTTTGATCGGTGCGACGACCGAAAACCCGTCGTTCGAGATCATTCCGGCTCTCTTGTCGCGACTACGGGTCTTTGTATTAAGTGAATTCTCCGATGAAGATATGTCGGCGATCATCGACCGCACCTGTTTCGTTCTCGACGAGTCCGCCAAGCAGTGGCTTGTAGAAATGGCCAACGGTGACGCCCGTCAAGCGATAACGATGATCGAAAATACGTCGAAGCTTTACGATTCGATCACGCTCGAAACTTTGAAGGAAACGCTCCAGTCCAAGTTTCTTCGTTACGATAAAAAAGGCGAGGAGCATTACAACGTCATCTCAGCGTTCATCAAATCGATGCGCGCGAGCAGGCCCGATGCGGCGATGTATTACCTCGCCCGAATGCTTGAATCCGGCGAAGACCCAAAGTTCATCGCCCGGCGCATGGTGATCTTCGCCTCCGAAGACATCGGCATCGCCCAACCGACCGCCCTCGTTGTCGCGAACGCTGTCTTCCACGCCGTCACCACGATCGGCA
>JAYSZT010000013.1:0-2618 GCA_043737915.1 Acidobacteriota bacterium | reverse complement strand
CAGCCGCACCTGTGATCGCCATTAAGATCGAAACTGTAAGGGCGAATTTGAAAACGCTTTTCATAGCTATGCCTCCAGAATATTTGAGTTACTAGTATTCTGACGGCAGAATACTATATTTTTTGCCTAATATCTGCAAGGAAAATTGCTAACTGGTTATTACTACGGTCCCAACAGACGTCTAGTGTAGATTCCAGTATAAATCTGGTGAATGTTTTGGTGAAATATGTGGCAGAATGAAGATTATGTCAGAAAGTTTATTCGATTCACACACGAAGCGGAGTATTAACCTCAAAGCCGTGGCGATCGGCGTTCTTTCTTTGGTGTTGATCGTCGGGGCGGCGTTTGGCATTTATCGCTATACGAAGCCGGAGATGATGACGGCAGACGACTATTTGGCGGAGGACATCCGTAATAATACGGTTCTGATGCTCGATTATTCGACGTTTTCGGGTGACGAATTTCGGAAGCAGATCTTGGGCAAGGGAAAGCTGGAGAAGTTTAACCGGCGAACAAAAGAGGCTTATTTCACGTTTCCTAAATCGGACGAAGCCGAGTTTAACGAGTTCACCGCGAAGTATTTTTATCATCCGTCGAAGCTTGAGTTCGGCAAGGAGAAGGACGGCAAGATCGATCTTGGCAGCTACAAAATGCCGATCTCCCCCGATGCTCCGCGATTCTTCAAGACTACTCTCGACAACATAAAACTCGATACGACTCAGACGGTTACCTTTCCATTTTACAATGTTGCGTATACCGTGAGCCTGCGGGAGCTCAGCGATCTGACGAGCAACCAACAGGTTTACGGCGGACGACTCATCACCCAGGCACCGACGCGTAGAGACGAACCGCAGTTCGTTTTCGCGAATCACGGAATAATGGTCGCAAAACCCGACGAGCCCTCGATGAAGCGTTTGACCGAGGAGCTCCTGAAAGATATCGGCCCCGATCGCGAGGCTCGCATCCAGCGGCTTGTCGATTTTGTCTCGAGCGAGATCGAATACAGCTACACCGAGGCAGTCGGTTCGAGTGAAACGCTAAAACGCGGCAGCGAAACACTGATGACCCGCACTGGCGACTGCAGCAACAAAACGATCTTGCTCGCGTCGCTACTCGAGCAGATCGGCGAGGAATACGTCCTGCTATATTGTCCACGACACATCACCGTCGCCATCCCGCAGGGGAATTATCCGAACGACAACAAACTCGATTTTACGTGGAACGGCAAACCCTGGCTGATCGCCGAGACCACACTTTCCGGTTTCCAGGTCGGCAAAACCCGCGTCACCCAAGCCAACATCCTAACGAAAGTCGAATACGTCCAAAATCCAAAGAACGCAGATGTTATCTTTGACGCAAATTCGTATGAGGTCTTGAAATTTTTATAGGCGTCCGAGGTAAATGGAATATTTGATCGCTACATGTCCTCTGTGTCCTCTGTGCTCTCTGTGTTAAATTTCCTATTTTTGTTGTCACGATCATGAACATCGGAATCTTAATATCAGGCCGCGGGTCGAATATGGTGGCGATCGTAGAAGCGGTTGCGAGCGGCGAGATACCGAACGCCGAGGTGACCGTCGTTATCAGCGACAAAGCGGATGCGGCGGGACTCGAAAAGGCTCGTGAGCATGGCGTTGAAACGGTTGTCGTCGAGCGGAAAGGCCGCTCGCGTGAAGACCATGATGAGGAGATCGTCGCCGAATTGCGGCGTCGCGGTGTCGAATTAGTTTGCCTTGCCGGTTATATGAGGCTGCTGTCGCCGGGTTTTGTTCAGGCGTTTCCTAACCGGATCGTTAATATTCACCCGAGCCTGCTGCCGGCCTTTCCCGGCCTCAATGCTCAACGACAGGCTTTCGAGGCTGGCGTTAAGGTGACGGGTTGCACGGTGCATTATGTGGATGAACTCCTCGACCACGGCGAGATCATACTTCAGACGAAGGTCGATATTCGTGAGGATGACTCTGTCGAGACGTTATCGACACGAATATTGGAACGGGAACATAAACTTTACGTCGAGGCCGTTCGGATGATCTAAATGCCGCAGGTTTTTCTTTCTGGAGCGTTCTAATGGTAACCGAAGGTCCGCCTATGAAAGTTATATTAACCGTTTTCCTTTTGATATCCGCCACAATTGCTCTGAACGCGCAAGATGAAACGCAAACGAATTTGGAAAAACTTCCATCTAAGATTGCTGAATTCTTAAAACCCAGTGGTGAATTGAAACGCGCTAAGACTACTTTTACGGGGGAAATTATCCCGATCCCCGGCGATATTCGGCAACTTCTTGAGCAAGATCTTTACCTGCATAATTTTACTATTGTAAAGATGAAGATAAGCCTCGATATCAGCTCCACATATGAAGAACTCCTGATAATTACAGATGCAAAGAGCGGCAAGGTTGTTTCATATTTATGGCAGTATGGACTCGCTGGCTCGCCTGATTCATTCTCAAAACTCCTGATGACATACCCAAATGAAACATGGCGTCTAAATACCACTTGGCCCGAAATGAGCGTCCTGGCCAAAATATCTACCTTAGGCAAAGCGGTACTCCATATGGGAAGAGATACGGGCTCAGCGAGCAGGATCGGGATAAAACCGAGAGTGGGCTCATTGGG
>JAYSZT010000012.1:0-2618 GCA_043737915.1 Acidobacteriota bacterium | reverse complement strand
GTCAGCTTTTAATGTCGAGCCGTCCTTATTTTCGCGTCGGAAGTAGAATGCTGCAGTACCGAGTTGAACCTTGCCGCCGCTTTCGGGATCAATGAAGCCAAAACGATCGAGTTCGCCTTTCGCGACCTGGTCAAGCGGTATCTGTCCCGACGAAGTGAAATTGTTTCTGCCGAAATTAAACTTGAAACCGACGGCTTGATTATCCTTGATTTTGAAAGTGAAATTCCCAGTCACATTATCGCGACGGTACCTCAGAGGGTTTATGAACGGTCCGTCAGTGTAACTCGGTTCGTAGGCGATAAATGAATCGACTCTTTTCCAACTCGGCGAATAAGCGAAAAAACCCCGGACGGTTTTGAACGAACCGCCTTGAATGCGAGCGGTAAAGTTCTCCGGAAGCTTCTCTTTCTGCCTGATCTGAACTACTCCGAGTCCTGAGAAGTCGCCATAAGATGCCGAGAATGGTCCATTTATTATCGACACATCCTCAACAAGTTCCGGAGAGAGCGATTTCAATGCTCCCAAGTAGCCTTGTCCGTGGCCCTGCGTTCCCTGATTCTGCTGTACGTTATCGACGACGACCTTCAACCCGCCGTTGACGCCGCCGTGGTCGAGATTAAATCCATATCGTCTTATCTCAAGAGACTTGCCGCCGCCTTCGTGCTGGCCCGCGTTTATGCCGGCGTTGAGTGTTTGGATTAGCTGATCATCACGTCCAAAAAGGCTGTTTCGGTAGACGGTGCCATTTCGAAGTTCAATGTCCGGCGTCAAAGCGTCAGCCGTGATAGTCACATTTTCGGCGATTGAGGGGACAATGTAGTCGATTTTTATTTGTAGGTTCGATACATTTTCGGACACCGAGAAGTTTCTCTCGAAACTCCTAATGCTCTTCCCGAAGAACTTTACCGACAGTGTTTCGGCAGGAACTGCGATCGAGAACTTGCCTTCAGCATCGCTAATCGACCTCAATGTCTTGCCAAACGAATTCACCTCGACATTTACCCCCGGAACAAATTCAAATTGCGGGGTCACGACCGTACCGGACAAAATGCGCGAGTCTTGTGCTGAAAGCGACGCGGACAAAGTGAAAAGAAAGAAAATCCCCACCAAACAATAAAATCTTGACATTGAAACTCCCTTCGTCAGCCGTAACACAAACAAAAATAACGTGACACTCTATGCTCAGGTGTTTCGCTCGTGAAGTACAAATAGATTCAGGTCGAGTTTAATTTGCGATTGCTGACGAAGGGAGTGTTAGGAAAAGCTTGCCATTCTTAATACCTTTTAGGCTAAGAAGAGCGTTCGAAAGTTCGACGATCTTGGCGACTTTTCCGTGAATGGCAAGTATCTCAAGGCAATCGTCGTGGCTGACATGGAGATGCATTACCGAGAGAACGAGCGAGTGGAAATCGTGCTGGATCGCGGCCATTTCGCCCAGTAGCGTTCTCGAGTGATGGTCGTAAATAAGCGTCAGACTGCCGATGGCGACCGACTCAGGATGATTTTCTAATTTGGATTTTATCAGCGCCGCTCGCATTAGGTCGCGAAGAGCCTCGGAGCGGTTTTCGTATCCTTGCAGGTCGATCAAGACGTCAAAGCTGACCAGTAGGTCTTCTTCAACGCTGACACCGAATCTGGAAAGTTCAGCCATCGTCTTGATTGTATATGATAAGAAGCCCGGCGACTAAAGGACATCTGCCACTCCGGCTCAGCTTGCTCGGCTGAGGATATGGTCGCTCAGGTCGCGGAGTAGTCCGGTTTGGATGTGGAGCGGTGAGAGCGAGTCGACGGCTCGTTTGTGCACTTCATTTGCCATCCTCACCGCCCCGTCGAATCCGTATTGGCTCGGGTACGTCGCCTTCATTGCGACCGCGTCTTTCCCGGCAGTTTTACCGAGCACCTCGCTGGTCTGGCTGACGTCAAGCAGGTCGTCCGTGATCTGAAACAGAAGTCCGAGTTGGGCGGCAAATTCGTTGATGATCGCTATTTTCGACTCGTCCCCGCCGCCAATGATCGCTCCCGCACCCGCAGAAAAATTAATAAGGGCTCCGGTCTTTAAGTTGTGAATGCGTTCGATATCAACATTTTGCGGGTCGGAGCCTTCAGCTTCAATATCGAGTTGCTGGCCGGCAACCATACCCGAGGGAGTTCCGGTTGCGTTCGCCAAACCAGAGATCAATAACAAACGGATATTTACCGATAGCCGTTCGTCTTCAGCGATCGTTTTGAACGCCAGCGTCTGCAGCACGTCACCGGCAAGGATCGCCGTCGCCTCGTCGAATTTTTTATGACAAGTTGCCTTTCCTCGGCGAAGATCATCATTATCCATCGCCGGGAGGTCGTCATGAATGAGCGAAAAGGTATGGACCATTTCGATTGCCGCCGCTGTCTTAAGCAGCTTTGCGATATCGGCTCCAAAAACGCGTCCGACAGCGACCGTCAATCCGGGACGGAACCGTTTACCGCCCGCAAAAATACTCCAACGGATCGCTTCGTGAAGACGTGCAGGTTCCGTTTTGGCTTTTGGGAGCAGATCGTCGAGCGTCTCGTCGACTAACAGTGAGACCTCGTTCAAAAATGATTCAATTTCGGGCATTGGAGGAGATTATCAGCTATCC
>JAYSZT010000011.1:0-13645 GCA_043737915.1 Acidobacteriota bacterium | reverse complement strand
TCTTCAAAGACTTTTACCAGACCGGCCCGGGCGATAACATTGCTCCGTCAAAACCGACTGAAGTCTACGTGATGTATGACGAGAAGAATTTCTACGTTGCCTTCAAATGCTGGGATGAAAAAGATAAGATCCGGGCGACGGTCGCGAAACGTGACGGGGTTTTCGACGAAGACAACGTTCGTATGTGGCTCGACACCTACAATGATCAACGCCGGGCCTACGTCATCGGTTTTAATCCGCTCGGGATACAACAGGACGGAATATTCACTGAGGGACAAGGAGCGGATTTCTCTGTCGACATCGTAATGGAATCGAAAGGCTCGATCGAAGATTGGGGCTGGTCCGTCGAGGCGAAGATACCTTTCAAATCTCTCAGATACACCGCCGGAACTGGCAAACTCTGGGGCTTTAACGTTGCGAGAAATATCGATCGTTTGAATGATGAGTTCGATCAATGGATGCCCGATGACCGAAATATTTCGGGGCTTTTGATCAAGCACGGCAAGATCGACGGGCTCGATGGGATCAAGTATGAACGCACGTTAGAGGTCGTCCCGAGCATTACCGTTTCACAATCGGGCATCAGAAAATCAACGATTCCGAACTCCGGTTTTGCCCAGCTTGGCGGCTATGACCCGACTTTTAACCCGATCGGTATTCGCGATCCGGGCAAGTTCACGAATAATCCGATCAAGCAGGATTTGAGCGTTAACCTAAAATACACGCTCTCGCCGAACGTTACGCTGGACGCAGCCGTAAACCCGGATTTTGCCGAGGTCGAGGCCGACGCACCGGTCATCTCTGCGAACCAGCGGTTCCCGATATTCTTTCAGGAAAAACGTCCATTTTTTCTCGAGGGTAAAGATATTTTCGATTCGCCCCTGCAACCGTTTTATTCGCGGACGATCGTAGATCCGGACCTGGCAGTGAAACTTACCGGAAAGGTTGGCAGAAATTCGTTTGGCTTTCTAGCAGCGTCTGACAATGCACCGGGAAACTATTCGGAAGACGAACGCGGTGAGCTGCTTGGCTGTCAGCGTTCGCGCGAATTTGACCCGATCGGACTCAAACGGCGTTGCGGGATCGAGGAATTTGTCGATAAGAATGCCTTCTTCAGCGTTCTCCGTTTAAAGCGTGATTTTGGCGTTGGCAGTAATGTCGGGTTTTTCGCGACGGCACGAGTTTTTCCTAAAAACCGAAATTTCCTCGGCGGATTTGATGGAACATTCCGGCTGGATCCGACGACGATAATGTCGTTCCAAGTTCTCGGATCCCACTCTCGAAAGAATTTCTACGACCCGAACCTCGATCGTGCTAACTACCGGACGGGCAATGGATTTGGATATTTTTTCAATATTGACCACACTACCGACCTTCACGGTTGGACGTTTGAGGCGAACGGACAAACCAAGGACTATCGATCCGACGCCGGATTTACACGTCGTACGGATACGAACACGTTCTTCTTCGCGAACCGTTTCAGCACTCAATCGAATCCAAAAGCCGCGATCATTCGAGCCAACTGGTCGCAGTTCGCCCGATACGGAATGGACTGGAAAGGCCGGACGCAGCAAGCTCTGATCGGCAACAATTTCAATCTGAGGTTACAAGGAAACTTTTCGATCTATTCCGAATTTGGCCTGCAATACGAAAAGATCTACGAAGGTGAATTCGGAGCGATCCGCAACTCGAATCAGCAGGGAGCATTCTTTGGCGAGGCGACGCGGTCGGCGACGCAGCCGTATTTCAGCGTGAATCTCAATAAAACGATCAGCAAAAGGCTGTCGGTCTATGGATTTGTCGGTTCGATATTCAATTCTTTCGACTACGATTTCGGCGGCGGGCCTAAATTCCAGCGTGCGAGTCCGGCCTTCGTCGATTATTTAAGGAGTCCGGCGTACAACAACTACATCCGCGATCTTTACCTCTATCAGGCGAATCCGGGCTCGAATCCGTATCCCAACTTTGCGCCGCCGCCTCAACTGGATCCGGGCAAAGGCTGGCAATTCGACGCGAACGTCGGGTTCGAATTCAAGCCGATCGATCCGATGCGATTCTCGCTCGACTACACGAAGAGCAAACTGACCCGCAACGATACCGACCGCGTCGCCTACGATACAAACATCTTTTCGATGCGATCGACATATCAGTTCAGCCGGTTCGTCTACGTCCGGACGCGGCTCGACTACGATACCTTGCGTGCCAACGCCAGCGGGCAACTCCTGTTCGGCTGGAACCCAAGCCCGGGCAAGGCATTCTACGTCGGCTACAACGACAACGCCAACTACAAAGGCTACAGCCCGCTAACCGGCCAATTCGAACCCGGCTTCGAACGAAACGGACGGACGTTCTTTATTCGTATGTCGTATTTGTTTAGGAAGAGCTTCTAAGTGGAATTTACTTCTTTAGGCTCGGTGGAACAGGACGTTCATCGAAAGACTGGATCACTTTGCGGCGATCCGGTCTTTTTTATGTCCGACGGAAATCCGGTGCATTTTCGTCGGATTATATCGTTGATCCTAATTGTTCATTACTTAAGCACTTACTTATAATTTCATATGCCCAAATAATTTCATCATCATGAAAAAACCTCTTGTATCTAATGAAGTAATAATGTATAAGTACAAGCGGATATTACATTTCACGTCGATTCCGGCTCATACAAAGGAGAAAAAATGAAATTAAGCAGAAGTCTATTTATAGTTGTTCTAGGTCTGTTCTTAAGCAATTTAGCACTACCAATGGTGTTTAGTTATGCGGTCGGGGCACAGACGACCAATCTGAACATAGCTATCCAACGCGGATATCGGACCGGCTACTCTGACGGCTACATGGCCGGTTATCGCGACACGATCGACGGCCTTGGGAAAAGCGTCTCCCGCCACGGCGACTATTCAAAAGCGGAGCGTGCGTACAACAAAGATTACGGCACGATCGAAGATTACCGTGACGGATACCAGCAGGGATTCGAGTCGGGATACGATACCGGTTTTGAGAAACGATCCTTTGAGTCTAATCTGCCGACCAACCTGAAACGAAGGGCAACAATCGCTGCTGAGACGACTCAGCCTACGATCACCCAGATCCCGGAGACGACGACTGCGGCCAACACGATCAATACGAGTTACACACCGAATACAGTCGAACCAACAGCAACGACCGATGCCCCAGCCGTGATCGCAACGGCAAAGCAGACGGTTGCGGCTAAAGTTGACGCCCCGATCGAAAGCACCTATAAGTCGACGAACGACGCGATCATCGTGATCCCCCGTGACACGGAATTAATGCTTGAACTGCAGGAAGACCTCAGTACGGAACGCAACCGCGAAGGCGACAAATTCCTGGCAAAGATCGTCTCGCCGTCCGAGATCGCCGGTGCGATCGTCGAGGGACGCATCAGCAAAATAACCAAACCGGGCAGAATTAAACGTCGTTCGGAGATCACGCTGACATTCGACCGCATCGTTTTGAGTGAGAGCCGCTGGACGAATTTCAGTGCGATCCTTACGGAAGTGATGCCGGTCAAGGGCGACAATATCAGAATGGTCGATACTGAAGGCACGGCCATCGGCAAGAGTTCGTTAAAGGGTGACGCTACCAAGATCGGCGGTGCGACGGGTGCCGGCCTCGTGATCGGTGCAGTTACCGGCGGACCGGTCGGTGCGGCGGTCGGTGCGAGCGTCGGTGCGGCATTCGGCGTCGGTGCAGTAGTGATCCAGCGTGGTAAACACGTCAACCTTAACCGAAACCAGCAGCTTCGCGTCAAGACCAGTTACGAGAGTCAGATTCGATAGTTTGTAGGTCAACGGGCAACGGTTGACCGTGAAGAGTTAAAGATGACGAGATGCGGTTATTGGTTTTGGTCTTACCTGAGCAACCGAAATCTTTAGAGCGGCATCCTAAGTTTGTAGACAATTTTACCCGCGAGCGTGTGCGAATTTTGTTCGGTTCTCCTTTGGGAATTCGTTGCACGCTCGGCGGGTAATTTTTTGTCTCGCGGTTGGTTTGCCCAATTTTTACGAACGCGCTTGTTTAGGAACGCTTGCTTCGGTAAGATGAAGGTTTGGTAATTACGTAAGATTATGAAGGTATAAATAATGAGTACAGCAACAGAAACAACAGCAGCTGCAGCGGGGCTGCGAGGCGTAGTAGCGGCGCAGAGTGCGATCGGCGACGTGAACGGCGAAGAAGGGAAATTGATCTATCAGGGCTACGACATTCATGATCTAGCCGAGCATTCGACATTTGAAGAGGTTGTTTACCTTTTGTGGCACGGCGAATTGCCGAATTCTACACAACTTGCCGAACTTAACGCCGAGATCCGTGCGAATTACGAAGTGCCTGCCGAGGTCATCGCCCTGATGAAGCAGTTCCCGAAGACCGCAGATCCGATGGATGTGCTGCGAACGTCGGTTTCGTCGCTGGACTTTTACGACGCTGACGGACACGGCACCGACCGCGAGAATGCTAAAAAAGCTGCGATCAAGCTAACCGCTCAAATCGGTACATTATCCGCAGCGTGGGACCGTATCCGAAACGGCAAAGATGTGGTCACTCCGGATCACAGCCTTAATATTGCCGAGAATTTCCTTTATATGCTTCGCGGCGAGCGGGCGGATGCCGACGAATCTCACATGTTCGACGTTTGTCTGATCCTCCACGCTGACCACGAACTCAATGCCTCGACATTCACGACCCGCGTTGTCGCCGGAACGCTTGCCGATATGTACGGCTGTGTGACCGCCGGCATCGCGGCACTTGCCGGTCCGCTGCATGGCGGAGCGAACACGGCCGTTATGAAAACGCTGATCGAGATCGGAGAGGTCGATAAGGTCGACGCCTGGCTCGACAAAGCTCTCGAAGAAAAACGCAAGATCATGGGCATCGGCCACGCAGTTTATAAGACGGAAGATCCGCGTGCAACCTGGCTTCGAAAATATTCGAAGCATATGGCGGACAAAACGGGTGAGTCGAAATGGTTCGATATGTCACAGCAGATCGAGAGTTTGATGCTCGAGAAAAAGGGAATGCATCCGAACGTTGATTTCTACTCAGCTTCGACCTATTACATGATGGGAATTGCCCTCGATATGTACACCCCGATCTTCGCCGTGAGCCGTATATCCGGTTGGACCGGTCACATTCTCGAGCAATATCACAACAACAAACTGATCCGCCCGAGAGCTGAGTACATCGGCAAACGTGATCAGAAATACGTTGCGATCGGAGATCGATAAGAGACGGACTTTTTGTCACAAACCTACACGAAAAAGACACGAACAGGGATTGCTTGTTCGTGTCTTTTTATTTGACCCGCGCTGAGAAGTTTTGATCTATGCGGCGAAAAGGATCGCATCATTTATATTTGCGGCGGGAAAGAGTTGTTTCGTGTGAGGACATCGGTAATTGTTGGATTGCATGAAAGTGATCGCTGACGGCAGTGGTTTGCCGGCGAAGTATTCCGCCAACGGCGTGTTGTTCAGGCTGTCTTCAGGAAGATCCAATTTCACATTTACCGGATGCGGTTGGCCGCACTGATCGCACGTGACGTAAACATTGTAGATGGGCATATTCCCAAGTGTACTTGGTTCGGGAAATATTAGCTATATCTTCGAATCGCCCGAGACCTGACAAAGCCGAAACTATAAAGTAAAATCTACCGTATAAAGCGACAGAAATTACCGACAAAATAGGAGCATCACATGATCAAAGGACTAGCGTGTATCGGCATTTTATTCATCATAATTGTTATCGGCAATACGGTGATCGTCGCTCAGACAGATATGAAACCACCCGTTGCAAAAAAAGTACCCAAAGTTTTGAAGATCCATGGTTATGAGATCACAGATAATTATTCGTGGCTTCGTGATCGAAATGACAAGAAAGATCCAGCCGTGCTGGATTACCTTAACGCGGAAAATGCGTACACGGAAACCTTTATGGGCAAGCACAAGGGGTTTGCCGATGAGCTTTACAAAGAAATGCTAGGCCGTATCAAGCAAACCGATGTTAGTGTGCCCTACAAGCTTGGCGATTATTGGTATTTCACCCGGACAGAGGAAGGCAAACAATATCCGACCTACCTGCGAAGCAAGTCAAAAGACGGTGCGGACGCGGTAGTTCTGCTGGATCAGAATGCAATGGCCGACGGGCTGAAGTATTTCGCGATCGGAGATTTCAGCCCGAGCGATGATGGTAATTTGCTGGCATATTCGACCGACACGACCGGATACCGACAGTACACGCTTCATATCAAAGATCTTCGAACCGGTAAAATGCTACCGGACGCGATTGAGCGAGTGACATCGACCGAGTGGTCAAATGACGGAAAGTACCTGTTTGTCGGTCAGGAAGATGCAGTCTCAAAACGCTCCGACAAGGTCTGGCGTCACACCGTTGGAACCGATTCGAATGAACTTATATACGAAGAGAAAGATGTTCTTTTCGGAGCTGGGCTAGGCCGATCGAGAGATACAAAAATGCTGTTTATCGGATCGTATGCCAAAACGATGCGTGAATATCATTATCTTTCCGCTGCTGATCCGACAGGTAATTTTAAGTTGATTAGTGCTCGTCGCGAGGGCCACGAATACTCGGCGGATTTCGACAACGGTGATTTTTACATCACGACCAATAAGGATGCCGAGAATTTTAAGGTCGTCAAAGCTCCGGCGAACGATCCGAGCGAAAAGAATTGGACCGAGTACATTCCTTATAACCCCGAAATAAAGATCGAGAATATCTCATTTTTCAAAAACACGGCGATCGTCTCTGAGATCGAAAACGGAATCGAGTATCTCCGCGTCAAGGACCGAAAAACGAAGCGTGCGGATCAACGTATCGCGACGCCTGAGACCGTCTATACGATGTCAATTGGCGCGAATCCGGAATACGATACGCCCGTTGTGCGTTACACATATTCATCGATGATCACGCCGAATTCGACGTTCGAATTCGACCTTGCAACCCGCAACAGCACTCTGCTGAAACAGCAGGAGATCCCGAGCGGTTACGACAAAAATAAATATGAGACCAGCCGCGTCTGGACCACGGCTCGCGACGGCGAGAAGGTTCCTGTTCTAGTAGTGATGAAAAAGGGAACGAAACTCGACGGCAAATCTCCGATGTTGCTATACGCCTACGGTTCGTACGGCATTTCGATGACGCCTAATTTCTCGACGGCACGGTTGAGTCTGGTCGATCGGGGAATGATCTACGGTATTGCGCTGATCCGCGGCGGCGGCGAACTTGGTGAGAAATGGCGAAACGCCGGGCGAATGTTCACCAAGATGAATACGTTCAACGATTTCGTTGATTCTTCGAAATGGCTGATCGCGAATAAATATACCTCGGCGGACAGGCTCGTGATTCAGGGCGGTTCGGCCGGTGGATTGCTTATGGGTGCAGTTGTGAATCAAGCTCCTGAGTTGTACAAGGCCGCGATCGCACAGGTACCTTTCGTCGATGTGATGAACACAATGCTCGACGCCGATCTGCCGCTCACGACTGAAGAGTGGATCGAGTGGGGAAATCCTAACGAGAAAAAGGCGTGGGACTATATGGTGCAGTATTCACCATATGACAACGTCAAAAAACAAGGCTATCCCAACATGCTGATCGAGGTCTCTCTGAACGATAGTCAGGTGCCGTATTGGGAAGGGGCGAAGCTTGCGGCTAAGATCCGTGAAATGAAAACGGATAACAACGTCATCCTACTCAAGACGAATATGGGGGCCGGACACGGCGGTTCATCCGGCAGATACGATCGTCTGAAAGAGGTCGCGTTCGACTACGCGTACGCGTTGACTCAGGTCGGCATAACGAAATAGTTCGCTTAGACAAGCTTCATAGTTTGTTTTTATCTTTAACAAAAAGGTCTCGCCAAACGGCGGGGCCTTTTTTCATCGAGGACTCGAGCCTCAGAAAAAATATTCTAACGAGTGAAAATATTTGTTGGAAAACAAAGCAGTTTAACGTATTATAAAAAAGGTTTCTTAACAAAGCCATCCCTCCATCTCGCCAGATAGGCAACAAATTTACATCCTTGCGGGCTTTCCTAGGCCGATCCATGGACAGAAAAGACAAATTAATCAGTATTTATACAGTGGCACTTGTGCCACTTGCTCTGCTTTCCATTGGATGGGCGCTTTCGATGAATCCGTTTGCACGGGTCGATGCGGGCGTTGTTGGCCTCGCTGGCCTGACAGTTTTTTGCAGTTGTTTTCTTCGAATACAGCTGCCAAGGTTCGATGTTCACCTGACGATCTCTGACGCGTTGATCATTCTCGCGATGCTCATTTATGGCGGCGATATCGCTTTATTGCTGGCTGTGATAGAGACGGCGGCCGCGTCAATAAATCTGCGGCGACGTGGACTCGCCATTAAAACCCGAACGATCGCGATAAATACAATGGTCGCGGCGATCGCTGTTTTTGCTGCATCACAGGCGGTGGCGTTCATTTTCGGGCCGACAAATATCATTCTCGAACGGCATGATCTGACGAGCACTGTTTGGCTGCTCGGCGTGATGACGTTCTGTCTTTTCGCGGTCAACTCGGCATCGGCGACTATATTTTCGTCGATCAGGAGCGGGCGTTCGTTAATACAGGTCTGGAAAGAGAACTGTCTCGAGGCGGCCGTCATCTACGTCAGTAGTGCGATCGTGGCGGGCCTCGTTTTGAGGGCACTTGATCAGGTAAATATTCTTTTTTTCGTCGGCGTAGTCGGATTCTTTGGCGTGTTATATCTTGCGTTTCGTCATTTCGTTAATGACGTTCGAAAGACAACCGAATTAGCCAAACGATCCGAACGTGAGCGTGCCGAACAGGCGGAAGAACACGTCAAGGAACTCGAGCATTACGTCGATGAACTTGAGCGTAGCAGTGAGGCATTGCAGGAAAGCCACGAGAATTTTCGTAACGCGGCATTTCACGACGCACTCACGGGACTACCGAATAGAAACTTTTTTATCGACACACTGAAAGTTCTGCTAGAGCAGAGCCGTGATAATAAAGGGATGAATTTCGCGATCCTGCTGTTGGATCTCAACCGATTTAAGACGATCAACGACAGTCTTGGGCATTCGATCGGCGACCGTTTGATAACAAATGTCGGTAAACGGCTTTCAAATATGATGCGCGAACAGGATATGGTAGCGCGATTGAGTGGAGATAAATTCGGCCTTATTCTGGTCGATCTGACGCAGAAAGACGAGGCGACCGGATTTGCCGAGCGGATCGCGAAACGCATTGCCGAGCCGTACACGCTCGACGGCCGACAGGTCTTTACGAACGTAAAGATCGGTATCGCCTTTGGCAATTCGAAGTATGTCGAGGCCGAAGATATCTTGCGCGACGCTGACATCGCGATGTACAGCGCGAAGGATCAGGAAACTCCGCACGTCATATTTGACCAGAATATGCACACGCGGGCGGTGACGAGGCTGCAGCTGGAGACGGACCTTCGGTTCGCTCTTGAGCGGGATGAATTCGAAGTTTACTATCAGCCGATAATTGGTCTCGACGATGCGTCGCTCGCCGGATTCGAAGCTCTGGTTCGCTGGAATCATCCGCAACGCGGGCTTGTTTCGCCGGACGAGTTTATCCCGATGAGTGAGAGCACGGGGCTGATCGTGCCGATGACAATCAAGATACTTCACTCGGCGTGCTGGCAGATCGAGCAGTGGCAAAAGCGTTCACCGCAGGTGAAACCGCTGAGCATCGCAGTCAACTTATCCGGCAAGCATTTCGCGCATCCGGGACTCGTCGATCAGATCGAGGAAGTCATCCGCGTGACCGGAATACCGCCGTCGTCGCTTAAGCTTGAATTGACGGAAAGTGCGGTGATGGAGAATGCCGAGACCGCCATCCTGATGCTGAAACAGATAAAGGAGACCGGCGTGCAGATCAGCATCGATGATTTCGGCACGGGCTACTCGAGCCTGAGCTATCTGCATAAATTCCCGATCGATCTGCTCAAGGTTGACCAATCCTTCGTCGGAGCGATGGAGGAAAATAGCGAAAACGGCGAGATCGTCCGTACCGTCATCGCTCTCGCGAAAGCCCTTAATCTAAAGGTCGTCGCCGAAGGGATCGAGAGCATCCACCAGTACCATCAGCTCCGAATACTCGGCTGCGAATACGGCCAGGGCTACCTATTCTCAAAACCGCTAAAAGCCGCCGACATCGAACGGCTTCTCGACGACAAAACCCGCTGGAATAACATCCTCCCAACCAACCAACCCCGCCTAACCGCCCAAAACCCAAACATCTCGCACTTAAGACTCGCCCGATAATTAAACAAATAAGAGTGTCAATGTTTTCTCAGAAGTAAATATTCGACCGCGTGACGGTCAGATCGCACACAGTGAGAGCCGTTTGCTGCGAAACCTCAGTGGAATCGCGCAATGCTGTGACGTTTTCTCTCACACGCAAAGCGGAAACGCGCAATTCAACAACAGAAACGCGCAACAGCAAAGCATTCACTTGCACTCAAAAAGCGGAACGCTCACTCAAAAAGGGGAAGTGCGCAATGGCAAAGGGGAAACGCGCACTCGCACAGGGGACGTACGCATTAGCACAGGGGAACCGGGCACTAACATGACGGGCGGCTTCGACGCCGTGACGAGGCTATTCAATACCCGCGAACACCGCTGGTTTGGCTGTGAGGGGGAAGGCTGTTTGGTATTGGTGGGTTAGGTTTAGGAGCGTTGGCTCGGACCAGAAGTTGCCGACTAGTTGGACGCCGATCGGGAGGCCGTTGGAGGAAAGGCCGCAGGGAAGGCTGATCGCGGGGACGCCGGCGAGATTGGCGGAGACGGTGTAAATGTCGCTGAGATACATGGCGATCGGATCGTCGCTTTTTTCGCCGATTTTGAACGCGACGGACGGCGAGGTTGGCGTCAGGATCGCGTCGCACTTGGTGAAGGCATTGATGTAATCGTGTTTGACGAGGTTGCGAACCTTTTGCGCCTTCGAGTAATACGCGTCGTAATAGCCGCTCGACAAAACATACGTGCCGAGCATGATGCGGCGTTTGACCTCGGGCCCGAAGCCCTGTTCGCGGGTTTTGAAATACATCTCGCGCAGGCCCGGAGCCTCCTCGGCACGGAAACCGTAACGGACACCGTCAAAGCGGGCGAGGTTCGACGACGCTTCGGCGGTCGCGATGATGTAGTAAACGGCGATGCCGTATTTTGCGTACGGAAGCTCGACGTCGACGATGTTCGCCCCGAGAGCACGGAAATTCTCGATGCACGCGAGAATGCTTTCGCGAACGTCTTCGTCGAGGCCTTCGCCTAGCAAGGCACGCGGAACGCCGATCGTTTTACCAGCAATATCATTATCAAGAGTCGCCAAATAATCCGGCACCGCAACGTCCGCCGACGTCGCGTCATGCTCATCGCGACCTGCGACAACTCCCAAAACTCCCGCGACATCTGCCGCCGTCTGACCGAAGATCCCAATGTTATCAAGCGACGAAGCGAACGCTACCAAACCGTACCGCGAGATGCGTCCGTACGTCGGCTTAAACCCGACGATGCCGCACAGCGACGCCGGTTGGCGAACCGAACCGCCGGTTTCGCTGCCGAGTGATACGCTAACGACTCCCGACGCGACCGCGACCGCCGATCCGCCCGAACTGCCGCCCGGAACGCGCTCGACATCCCAAGGGTTTTTCGCCGGGCCGAAGGCGGACGATTCGTTTGACGAACCCATCGCGAATTCGTCCATATTCGTCTTGCCGACCACGATCGCACCGGCTTCGCTAAGCCGCGAGATCGCCGTGGCGTCATACTGAGCCTTGTAATTATGCAGGATCTGCGAACCGCACGACGTGCGCATTCCTTTGGTGCAGATGTTGTCTTTGACAGCGATCGCCACGCCTTTGAGCGGCAGCTCGGCACTATTCGCGTCGAGCTCCGCCGCACGAGCCAGCGAACTTTCGCGTTCGATCGAAAGGAACGAATTGAGCTGCGGATTGAGCCGATCGGCGTTATCTAAAACTTTTTCAATATTGGAAACTGTCGTCATAAATCATTTTGCGGTCGAAACTCCGTCTACCAGCCATTTATCGCCTCGCTTTACCATGTCAACGGCGATCTCTTTCTGCTCACTGCCTGTGTCGTCTCTCCAGAGGAGAACCACCTGCATCGCAGTCTTTTCGGGACCTTCGATTTTGCAGGTTCCAACGCGAAAAGACTTTGGCAGCTTACCTGTATTCGTGAAAGGATCGCTCGCAACTTTCGTCATTCTCGAAAGAGAGTTAAAGAACTCGGCGGTCAAAAACTGTTCACGGATCTTCAAACTTTCCGGTGACGGCGTCATATCGTTACCGAAATGGAACGAGTAAAACTGCTTCACCGCATCACGAGACTCAGAACACTCAGCCGATTCCAAATTCGGAATGCTGCAGCAAAGTGAACCGTAAGCAGTCAGCAGCAAGAAGAAAAGAACCCATTTTCTGAGATCGCTCACTGCTGACTGCCGACTGCTTGCCGATAATTTCATAGAACTTTTGGCACCTGAAAATGGCCGGCGACTGGCGACGGAGCTTGCTCGAGAGCCGCTTTTTGACCAAGTGAACCGCCCGCAATGTCTTCGCGGATCGTCTGTGTCACCTTGCCTTCGTCGGTCAACCCGCCGAGCATCGGTTCGACGTTGTCAGTATCGAGCTCATTAAGCTGTTCGATATACTTAACAATATCCGCCATCTGCGGCGTATAAAAAGTAACCTCCGCGTCGCTGATCTCGAGATGAGCTAATTTTGCTACTTGTCGTACGTCCATAAATCGTGAGTTTCAGGTTTCTATTTTCTGGTTCAAATAATGCTTTTCTAAACCTATAGCTGTGACTTTTAGTCGCCTTCCGAAGAGGCCTCACGCAAAGCCCGAAAACTATCGAAAAGTGATTCGAAGTTCACCTTTCCTTCTGCCGTTTTAAGTAAACAGCGGCCGAGCTTAAAAAATGCTCGCGTAAATTTTCGTCCGCGATCGCGTTTGCGGCTTTGATCAATGAAGGCGGGGCCTCGACGGAAACTTCGTGAGCGTTATTTCTTTCTAAACTTGCCGCACGAACCGCATCGACCGCCTTTTTATCTACCCGAAATTCGACGAACTTCACCGTTCCTTGTCCGAGCACGCCATTTAATTTGACGAGCATTGTCGAGCTCAGATCTTCGAGGTGGAGCCGCCAGGTTTTGTCCTGCACGGCGACCACGAGTCGGTTAGCCGTAAAATTCATCGGCGACGTACGAGCCTTAAGCATCTGGCCCGCACAACGGTTCCAGGCAGCGAAAACGACGGCCGAGCTCACACTCGCATTCGGAGCGAGTTCGCCTAATACCTGCGGAATTGCACCAAAAAGCTGCTCCATTTGTCATTTGCCGTCAATCAATTATCATTTTAGACGAGAAAGAACGGAAATGCTACGCAGAGGAAAAAATGAAACATCTTCCAAAATTGATACTTGCCTCGGGAAGCCCGCGTCGGAGCGAAATATTAACGTCCGTCGGGTGGAAGTTCGAGAAACACGTTGCGGACATCGATGAATCGGAGCGTGATGGGGAATCGCCGGAAGATTACGTCGTTCGCCTCGCTAGGGAAAAAGCCGAAGCGGTAGCGGTAAAATTCGCAAATGACATTGTA
>JAYSZT010000010.1:0-6281 GCA_043737915.1 Acidobacteriota bacterium | reverse complement strand
CGAGTTTAGCATTTTTGGTGCTGTTTCGGCTTGCTCATAGATTCCATAATTTAAGTCCGCCCATTGCCGGACGCATAGGCGGACTACAGATTCCCCGGCAATAGGTTCGGGTGCCACGGCTTCAATATCACCGTTGCACCGGCTTGTAATTATTATGGCTGAATCTATTCATTACCCGGACGGACGCGTCGAACTCACGGACGACGCTCTTCAGTCTATCCGATCGTCGCCGTTGTATAACGAAGACCTTGCCCCGGTGCCTGTCGCTAAACGCAACTGGACTACTTACAACTACGCGGCGCTTTGGATATCGATGGCACATTGTATACCGACGTATATGATGGCGTCGGGGCTCATCTCAGCGGGGATGAACTGGTGGCAGGCTTTATTTACGATATTGCTTGGCAATGTCATCGTGTTGGTTCCGATCTTGCTTAATTCTCATCCCGGGACGAAATACGGCATTCCGTTTCCCGTGTTTGCTCGGGCGGCTTATGGAACGATCGGTTCGAATCTGCCGGCATTGATGCGGGCGATCGTCGCGTGCGGATGGTTCGGGATTCAGGCGTGGATCGGCGGTGCGGCATTGCAGACGTTTTTCTCGGCGTTCATTCCAGGTTGGGCAACGCTACTCGGTCCGTCGATTGGCGGGCACACGCCAACCGAGTGGCTCTCATTCGCTCTGTTCTGGGCATTGAATATTGCCATCATTTACAAAGGCATGGACCTGCTCCGTATGTTTGAGAATTGGGCGGCTCCATACGTTTTGGTGATGACGGCACTATTACTCGGTTGGATACTTTATCAGGCGGGAGGTATTGGATTTTTACTGCACGAGCCGGGTAAACTAACGACTTTTGCCACTTTCTGGCCGGTATTTATCCCGTCGTTGACCGCAATGATCGGATTCTGGGCGACGCTATCGCTCAATATGCCCGACTTCACACGGTTTGGTAAAAGCCAACGTGAGCAAGCGGTCGGCCAGGTCGTTGCCCTGCCGACGACGATGGTCGTATTTGCGGCGATGGGAATTTTGATCACATCCGCCGCGTTGATCGTTTTCCCCAGCATGAATCCGGCCGATGCCTGGGATCCGGTAAAGCTCGTCGGCCAGTTTTCACAACCGATCGTCGTTGCGATATCGATGTTCACGATCGTCGTCGCTACACTTTCGGTGAATATCGCGGCAAACGTAGTCTCGCCCGCGAACGATTTCGCCAACGCATTTCCAAAACTCATCTCATTCCGAACCGGCGGCCTGATAACGGGAATTATCGGCATTCTGATGCAACCTTGGAAGTTGCTTGCCGATCCGAGCGGGTACATTTTCGGCTGGCTCGTCGGATATTCCGGCGGTCTCGGCTCGATCGCCGGCGTGCTCATCGCCGATTACTGGCTTGTTCGCAAAAAGAACCTGAATCTCAGCGACCTATATCGTAGCAAAGGTGAATACGGCGGCTGGAACTGGCGGGCCGTCATCGCCACGATTCTAGGTTGCTTTTTTGCGTGGATAGGACTAATAATCCCAAGTCTCGGTGTGCTTTACGATTACGGATGGTTTATTGGTTTTGGTGTCGCATTTTTGGTGCATTGGGTGCTAAATTTAAGTACCGGAACGAGCAATGAAAATGATTAGAATTAAACTACTGAGTGTCTTTTTTGTGGCAATGGTTTTCATGTTTTTTGTGGCACAGTCGCGGCAATTTGCACAATCTTCTAGTGTTCCGGGCGAGACCGCAGGGCAGAAATTCAAGAATATCAAAGTGTTGAATGATATCCCGGCGGATCAGCTTGGCAAGGTGATGAATCTCATGTCGGCGAGCCTCGGCGTTGATTGTAAGATGTGCCACACGTCGAACGTCGCGGATTTCGAAAAGGACGATAACGAACACAAGGCGATCGCCCGCGAAATGATCAAGATGACGAGGGAGATCAACAAGGGCTACTTCGAGGGTAAGGTCGAGGTCTCGTGCAACACCTGTCACAACGGGCATGAGCGGCCGGTAGCAGTGCAGACCCTGATACCGGCGGCACCAGTCGAGCGGCCAAAACAACCCTCGGTAAAACCAACGATCGAGCAAATATTGGAGAAATACACCGTCGCACTTGGCGGTAAAGCGAACTTAGCGAAGGTTGCCACGCGTACGATCAAGGCGAGTCGCATCGAGCCGGACGGCAAAACAACCGAGCCGGAAGACGTCGTTCAAAAGGCAGGTAAGATCCGCGTCGAGACGAAATACGGCGATTATCTGGTTACCGAAGCGTTTGACGGCAAAGCTGTTTGGAAGAGTGGCAATGGGAGCAGCATAACGCTGCGGAGCGACGAGGCCGAGCAGATCAAACGCGAGGCACAGTTATTCGCAAATCCCGATCTCAAGGTAGTTTATTCGAAGATCGATTACCGATTTACCGACGTTATCGATGGCCGCGAGGTCTATGCGGTTAATGCGACGACGGCTGATAACCAACGCGAACGGCTGTTTTTTGACGTGCTGACGGGATTGCTTATTCGCCGGGTCGCTTCATCGCCAACGGTCATCGGTCAGTTTCAGTTTCAGGTCGATTATAGCGATTATAAGGACTTCGGCGGCGTCAAACTGCCGGTTGCAACGCGATTCGCGATGCCGAATATATCGTGGACGCGAAAGATCGTGGAGGTTAAGAATAATGGCGTCGTCGACGATCTCGCATTTTCCGCACCTGTCAAAAAACCATAAAACTTTGGAGGCGAATACGAATGTCTAGAATAATCAAATGCGGCCTCATACAGGCACACAACGTCGCCCCGACCGACGCACCGATCGCGGAGATAAAGAAGGCGAATATCGACAATCAGATGAAGTTCGTCGAGGATGCCGCGAGACAGGGCGTGCAGATGCTCTGTTTTCAGGAGATCTTCACGACGCCGTATTTCTGTGCGGAACAGACAACTCGCTGGTATGAGGCCGTTGAACGCGTACCCGACGGGCCGACGATCCAGATGATGCAGGACGTGGCAAAACAATTCGGAATGGTACTGATCGTGCCGATCTACGAGGAAGAAATGTCGGGCGTTTACTACAACACCTGTGCGGTCATCGACGCTGACGGCAAATATCTAGGCAAATACCGCAAAACCCACATTCCACACGTTGCTCCGGGATTTTGGGAGAAATTCTACTTTCGGCCGGGAAACTTGGGTTATCCATGTTTTGACACGGCGTTCGCACGGATCGGCGTCTACATCTGCTACGACCGACATTTCCCTGAAGGTGCAAGATGTCTAGGATTGAACGGAGCCGAGATCGTTTTCAACCCGTCCGCAACCGTCGCCGGCCTGAGCGAGTACCTGTGGAAACTGGAACAACCGGCCCACGCGGTCGCGAATGGCTATTTCGTCGGGGCGATCAATCGTGTCGGCACCGAAGCTCCGTGGAACATCGGCGAGTTCTACGGCCAAAGCTATTTCTGTGACCCGCGCGGACAAATGCTCGCCGTCGGCTCTCGCGACCAAGATGAACTAGTTGTCGCCGATCTAGACATGGACAAGATCCGCGAAGTACGAAACACGTGGCAATTCTTCCGCGACCGTCGGCCTGATGCTTATGGCGAGATCGTGGCGGATTGACCTAGAACGGTAAACGACCATAGCGTCAAATACTTTCAAGTCTGATAAAAATGGAGTAAAAATGAAAAATTCTATCCTTTTGAAAGGCTCAGCTCTGCTGTTTGTTTCCCTGGTTTTAGTCGGATGTGGAAGGCTGAATCGATCTACCGAATCCGATGGAGTGTTTCCGGCATCGATTGGGAATTTTCGCCGTGAATTGGTCTATAAGGAGAAAGAATCAAAATACCTCAACGAGAAGAATAAGGACCAAAATTATAAATCGAGGCAGGCGAAATACTCCGACGGTACGAACGAAGTTTTTTACTCGGTAGGAACACATCAAAAACCCGAAGACGCGATCAATGAACAGGCCAAAGAAGCTTCTGCCGGGAATAATTTGGTTTGGAAAACAGCCGATCTTAAGGATAAAAGTGGTAAGAGTATCGGTAAAATTACCGTCTGCCGCACGAGCGATGATTCTAAGGATTCGCCGAATGCGGCAAACGGTGGCTTTAACTACTCGGTAGCGTTTAACATAAACAACGAAAACCATCGCGTTTCGGTGAGCAACCTCTACAACAATTGGAAGCCCGAAACGACCGACATGTTTGTGGCCTTTGTTAAAGGGTTGCCGGTGGCACCGCAGGTTGATCTATCCATGCTCGATCTGATAACCACCAGTTTCGCGGGAAAAGGCGTCACGGTTGATAAGCTCACGGCAATTTCTCCGCCAGTCAAGCTCGCTCCCGCGCCCTATTTAAAAGGGAAAACTGCGGTGATGGTGACTGGGGCGTTTTCAGATGGCGTGAGGACCGATGAGTATATTAAAGAATCGGATCAACAGGCGAATCTCATGGACGAGGTTGGCGCTATCGTGAAGGTTGAATGCTCGAAAGGCCCTAGCATTGGACAATACGTAGTGAAGGAAAGCAACACCAAAATTCCGGCTTTCAGCTCGATTTGTAAGGTGGCGATCATTGATAAAACGATCCCAGCGGTCATAGCTCAAAAAACTTTTACCAATTCACTAATGTTGGACACTACCCTGGTAGATGTGGACAAAGGCGGGAAGGTTCGCGATTACAATAAAGAATATGTCGCTTCGGCTCCGACCGGGGAAATTATTGCCTTCTTGCAGAAACTTCCGAGAAGATAGAAACGGGTTACCGAAAGTAGTGTAAAGAGGCGAAAGTGCAGGAACAGTTTTACAACCAGCCGGCCGTTGATTGGGCTAAGCAGAATCTGCAACAGTCCGTCGCGATAAGGTAACTGTTTGCCGCCATTGATTTGTTAACGCGAAAAAATCTGGAATTTGATCAAATCGATGCCCGTTCAGGTCAAATTTGACGGTGAAGTTAGAGTCGTCCAGAGCGTCGCGAGCAGCCCTCAAAATGGGGCCGGAGATCCGATTAACTTTGATGAGATAGTACAAGCGATGGGGAGACTAAACGAGCAGGGCGACCGAAACAGATAAAGATGTTGCGGAAATTCCAATCTGAAAGTTAGATCGAAGGAGGGAAAATGTCAATTTATATTAGCAAGAACGGCCAGCAGTCAGGGCCATTCGATAATGATATGGTACGTGGCCACTTGCAGAGAGGTGAGCTTTCTGCCGAGGATATGGGTATTCGCCAGGGCGACAGTCAGTGGCAAAAACTAGGCGTTCTGTTTCCTGATGCCGTACCCGGGATCGATCCGTTCAATATGCCTCAGCCTCAAGCCGATGCATTGCCCCAACAAACTGCGCCTGCTCCCGTTCAATACGAGGCCATTTACCGCGGGACTACGCTTCAGAAAGCCTTCTTTGGCCTTTGCCTGTTGGTTGCAGTGGTCGCTCTCGCCGGTACTGCTTTTTATTTCTACACATTGATGGGACCGTCCGGTGACCTTCAGGCAGACCTGACGAAGATGTCATACCGAATTCTCGCTCGCAACGCGGCGGGCGGCATTCTTGCAGGGGCATTTTTCACGCTTCTTGCATTTCTGTTCACGTTTAAGCGTAAGCTTATTCGCTCGAATGGGCCCCGTATTGCTCTTCGGGTAATCTTCATTTTGATCATGCTCGTCGGTCTCGGCAATTTGGCCGCCGGTGCGGTCAGCTATCTTGACGGCAGAGCAGCTTACAAACCAGTCAAATCGGAATCGAATGAACTCCTGCGGGCCGTCGAGCAGGGATCCGAAGCGATAGCCCCGTATGAGACAGCCGTTATTCTAGTGCCGATCGGGGCGGGATTGTTCTTGTTAGGATTGTCCGGCGTTTTGATGACGAAAAAATTGCGAACCGAGTAGAGCCCAAATTGTTTATGGATAAGGCTTATTGCACACCGCTCGACATCACTCAGATCGAGCATAATTTTGCCGAGATCAACCCGGCGATGACGGCGGCGGAGGCTATGCAGGAGGCGAATCGTTGTTTGTACTGCTACGACGCCCCGTGTATCCACGCTTGTCCAACGCATATCGACGTACCTTCCTTTATTAAGAAGATCGCGAGCGGGAATGTGACCGGCTCGGCGCGTGTGATATTTGATGCGAATCCGATCGGAGCTTCGTGTGCTCGCGTTTGCCCCGTAGAGGTGCTTTGCGAGGGTGCGTGTGTCGAGAAAACTCTCATCAAGAAGCCTATCGAGATCGGACGGCTGCAGCGATATGCGACCGACTACGCTCTGATAAGCGGGAAGCAGATCTTTACAAA
>JAYSZT010000009.1:0-6316 GCA_043737915.1 Acidobacteriota bacterium | reverse complement strand
CGATCCTAGGAGCAACACCAGAATTCGAATTTTTACCTTTCAACGGCATGAACAAAATATCGCAACCATCCGGAATGCCTGTGCCGCTTAGGTGCGTGTGTGAAAAGCCGTAGATGGTGTCGTCCGAGTAGTGATAGCCGCTGCTGCCGTCCCAGTTGTCGATGCGGGTGTCGGGCGAGAGTTGGACCATTCCGAACGGCATCGTCGCCCCGGGAAACGTATGCCCGTGCCCGCCGGTGCCGATGAATGGGTTCACCCAACGCGTATAGTCGAGCGACTGAGCGAGGCCGGCCGACGGTAGAAGAACGGTAGTGAGCAGTAAGAATAAAACCTTAAGAATACTTTTCATGATTCTCACATTTACGGGAATTTACGGCTAGAGCTTTTTTAGGAAATCTTTCAATTCAGGCGGGAGTTCCTGGACGAAATCCATTCGTATCCCGGTTTTCGGATGTGTGAAAGAGAGCTTTTCGGCGTGGAGGAAAAAGCGTCGCATGGTGTTCACGGCGTTGCGAACGTTGATGTCGGCGATGGTGTTGTCGCGCCCTTCGTTGTAGATCTCGTCGCCGACGACCGGGTGATTGATATAGCCCATATGGACGCGAATTTGATGAGTGCGGCCGGTCTTGATCTCGACGTCAAGCAGCGTAAATTTGTCGTAACGGTTGCGAACCTTCCACAGAGACAGAGCCGTTCGGCCAGATGGCGAGACCTTCATTCGCAAACGATTATGCTTGTTCCGTCCGATCGCGGCGTCGACCTTGCCTGTGTTTTCGTCCGTTTGCCCGTGAACGAGAGCCATGTAGCTCTTATAAACCTGTCGCTCCCGAAACTGCTCGGAAAGAGCCTCGTGCGTTTCTTCATTCTTCGCGACGACGATCAAACCCGAGGTGTCTTTGTCGAGCCGATGAACGATGCCGACCCGCGATTCGGCTTGGTTCCCGCTTGCTGCTGACTGCTCGATCACAAAATGGTAGGCGATCGCGTTCGCCAGCGTTCCGCTCTGTACGCCCGTGCCGGGATGAACGACCATGCCCGACGGCTTGTTGATCACGGCCAGATATTCGTCCTCAAAAACGATGCTGAGCGGAATGTCCTCGGCCGCGAATTTGACCGCCGAAAGCTCAACCAGATCGACATCGACGACATCACCTTCGTGCAGTTTGTACGACGATTTGACGGCTTTGTCGTTAACGATAATGTCTTCGTTCTCAACCAGCTTCTGCAGCCGAGAACGCGACCATCCCTCGATCCGCTCCGCCAAATAAGCGTCGAGCCGCATTCCGTCTTCATCAGCACCGATCAAAAAGCTGGTCGGTTCTTCGGTTTCTGTATTTTGTATTTCGGTCAAAGTGTTTCCTGGACTAATTCTCAGTCTTGCGGCCCGCATTTCATCTGCCGGCCTGCTTGAGCAACGTTGTTATCGATACTTTGTCTGTTCCAAATACGGTCTTTTGCCAGTTTGGCAAAAGATCGTCGATCAGTAAAAACAATAGTATACCTTGTTCCTGCGACCAATATTTTCCGCCGCGGCGTATTAATTGCTTTGCCTCGCCGGAATTAAGGCCGTCAACTATCGCCGCCTTGTACGCCGCCCAATTTGCAACGCCTTCCATCGTCAGAAATATATCCTCGATCTTTGTATACACACGGTTCTGTTTCGAATAAAATTTACGCCGTCTCTCACTCATCAAACCCGCTATCTGCCGCGCGGCTTTTCTTTTCGAACTCCGATCCGAGGTCTCAACCGCTTTCGCGGCGATCGCTATTTCCTCTAGAAAATCTTTGCGAAACTCCACATCTTTCCCAAAAACATTCTGAACGACATCGTCATCAAAGACCTCAACATCTTTGAGGCCCTTTTCGATCAGATCAAGCTGAGCGAAAAAGTTTCGATGATATGTGTGGGTCAGTTCGTGGATGTATACCGAACGGACGAGAGTCTCAAGATTCTTCTCAGCCGCCAAATGTGGAGCCTTGCGCCAGATCGACGGCAACGATGCCGCGAAAAAAGATCGCTTACCGCTGTCGTAGGTCGCCGCGAAACTGATCAGAGCCGGCGAAATAATTGATGAATCCGGGAGTGTGACCTTGCCGTTATGCTCGCTCGAGTACAGCGCGACGCTTTCATCGCCGAGCATTCGCAAGAGCGCCTGTCCGGTTCCGCTGAAAAATTTCGCGTCCGGATTAATGTTAAGCACGCATTTTTCGTCGAACAGCACGAGCCACGGCAATTTAGCGTCGTCCAGAGATAGAGCTTCAGAGCGCACTTGTTTCCAAACCGTGATCGTCTTGCTGAGCCACGCCATCTCCGCTTCGTCGGGCAGACAATCGGCGTGGGCGGTAATGGTAAACGTGAAAAAAATAAGAAAGACCGCAGCTAAGTATGTGAGTCGTTTGAACATTCTAAGGAATTTGGGCGGCTACACATCAACTTTCTGCACCTTTCGCAGACGTACGATCATAAAAATTATCGAGCCCGTGGCGACCAAAAGGCTGATGCCCTGTGACGTCGAAAGGCCGGTGAGCGTCGTAAAGCCGAACAGATCGCCACGCGGATCGTCGCGGATGAATTCGATCGAAAATCGAACGAGCGAGTAGATGATGCCGTACGCGACCAGTATTTGACCGTCGAACTTCTTACGCTTGTGCAGGTAAACGAGCAGGCCGAAAACGGCAAGCATGATGAACGATTCGTATAACTGGGTCGGGTGTAGGAACACATCGGCTCCGTCCGGGCCGTAAACCGGAACGCCGGTGTATTCGTGGCCGAGGTCGGTGAAATGCACGCCCCACGGCAGATGCGTCTCTTTTCCCCAGCAACAACCGGCCGAAAAACAGCCTTGCCGGCCAAACGCCTGTCCGAGCGCAACGCCCGGTGCAAAGGCGTCCGCCACCTTCCAAAAAGGCAGTTTATAAAGCGGCACCAGGATAACGACCGCCAAAAACCCGCCGAGCAGACCGCCGTAAAAAACACCGCCGCTTCGTAAAAAATCGAACGTAAAGATCTGCACGCCCGGCTCAAGCACGATCATCAACAGTTTCGACCCGACAAGCCCGCCGACCAAAACCCACAACCCAAGGTCATAGATCCGCTCCCGCGGCAACCCATCCCGCGCCGCCAACCGCGACGTCGCATAAAGCGCAAGCAACATCCCCACAGCCAAAAAAATGCCATAGGTCGTAACAGGAAAGGTGCCAATTCGGAATAATTCGGGGTACATCTTTTTAGAATTGAGAATCTAGAAACAAGAAATCAGAATCGATCAACTACCGCCAACATCAGCTCTTATCTTCTTGCATATAGCTGTTGAGCATCTTAAGAACTTCTACTAAATTGTCACGCAATTCGTCTGTTTCACCGTAAACCGAAGCCTCGCGTACGAACTCTTAATTCTGACTTCCGACTTCCGACTTCTGATCTCTGATCTCTGTCTTCTGATTTCTCTTCGAAAGAAACATATCAATTATCAATATCGCCGCACCCACACAGATCGCGGCATCCGCAATATTGAATGTCGGGTAGTGCCAGCCTCCGAATTCGACGTCGATAAAGTCGATAACAAAGCCGAGCCGGATGCGATCAACAACGTTGCCGATTATGCCTGCGAGCAGTAATGCTAGTGCGCCGAGCACGCGGTCGTCGGTTCGCGGCGTTCGCCAAAAGAAATACAGAACGAGCGCCGCCGCGACAAATGCCACGACCGACAATCCCCACCGTCCGGCATCGCCGTGATTGTCGAGCATCGAAAATGCGACCCCCGGATTTTCGGCGTACGCGAAATTCAAAAATCCGGCGATCACCGACCGGTCGCCATTGAACCGCAGAACCCGCGTCGCCCAGGCCTTAGTGACCTGGTCGATCATAAAAATGCCGCCAGCTATGCCCAGATAGGCGAGTTTCCAAATAAGGTCTTTTTTAGTCACAGTTATTTCTTTGGTTCAACGGGCTTTTTCGGTTCAGCATAAAATACCTTGCTAACGATCTTCCACTCGCCATCGATCTTGAGCAGCGTCATAAAATCAACAAATTTAACGGTCGGGTAATCGAGGATTATCTTGCCGGTCGCGGCATTTCCGGCGATGTCTATGCTCTCGATGGAACGCCTTCGCTTATCTTCGTCAGCAGCCGGTTTTCCGGTAAATCCGGCGATGAACTCGGCGAAAGTTCGCGACGTGTATTTTCCGTCACGGATAAAGATCATATTTCCATCCGTGTGGAACGCCTTCCGAATGTATTCGCCATCGCCTGTCGCTTGAGCCTTCAGATATAGTTCGAGTGGCAAGCGAACCGCAGCTTTTTCATCCGACTGAGCAGCGATATTTACAGCGAACAGTGCGGTCAAAATTAATCCGAAAAACCAAACTTTTTTCATATCAATTTACCTCTGACCTATTAAACGCAAACGATGCCACTTCGGTTCACAAAATCCTACGAAGCCAATTCTGCGAGTGCGTCGGCGCAGCGCTCGCAGACGGTTGGCCACTCGGCAAATTCGCCGACGCGGGTGGAGTAGTTCCAGCAGCGTTCGCATTTTTCGCCGTCGGCGGCGACTATCTCGACGCTTTGGGCGTCGCCCTCGCGAACCTCAACCTGCGAAACGATGAAGATATATCGCAATTGATCGTAATAATCGAGCAAAAATCGCGTTGTCGCGCCGTCCGTCGTCAGGACAACCTTTGCCTCGAGCGGCGAACCGATGCGTTTCTCATTTCGTGCCTCCTCGAGAGCTTTCATTACCTCGTCTCGGAGTGCGAAAATGCGTTCCCAGTTCGACATGAGTTGCGAATTGTCGGTCTTCGAAACCTTCGGAAATTCCGTCAGATGGACCGATGCAACCGATTGTGAAGGCAGATTTTCCCACGCCTCGTCAGCGGTGAAGACAAGTATCGGCGCCAGCAGACGCGTCAGCGAATCGACGATCGTGTAGAGCGCCGTTTGCGCGCTGCGGCGTTCGACGGATCGAGGAGCGAAGATATACAGCCGGTCTTTGATAATGTCAAAATACCGTGCCGACAACGTCACCGTACAAAAATTGTAGAGCGAGTTATACGCCGCCTGAAAATCGAACGCCTCGTAGGACGCCAAAACCTTCGCCGTCAGATCATCGAGCCCGGCCAGAGCCCAGCGGTCGATCTCTAACATTTGATCGATGGCAACAGCATCACTTGTCGCATCAAAGCCATCGAGATTCCCGAGAGCATATCGTAGCGTATTTCTGAATTTACGATACGCGTCCACGATGCGTGCGAGGATCTCGTCTGAGCAACGCATGTCCTGCGTATAGTCGACCGCCGCCGCCCACAAACGAACGATCTCTGCGCCGGATTTTTCGACGATCTCATTCGGCGAGATCGCGTTGCCGGCCGACTTGTGCATCTGTTTGCCTTCGCCATCCACGACCCAACCGTGCGTGACAACACGCTTGTACGGTGCCATATCGTGCGCCGCAAGGCCGCACATCAGGCTCGAGTTGAACCAACCGCGATACTGATCGCCGCCCTCTAAATAGACGTCCGCCGGATAGCGCAACGTATCACCGCGAGTTTCCAAAACCGCCACACAGCTCGAGCCCGAGTCGAACCAAACGTCGAGAATGTCAGTCTCCTTTCGAAAATCCGCACTTTGACATTTCCCGCATTTGTAACCATCGGGCAGCAATTCGGTTTCGGGTCGGTTGTACCAGGCGTCGGCCGTTTCGACGGCAAAAATATCGGCGACGTGATCGACGATCTTCGGATCAGCGACTGCTTCGTCACATGCCTGACAATAGAAAACCGGGATCGGCACGCCCCACGAACGCTGACGCGAAACGCACCAGTCGGGCCGTCCCTTGAACATATTCTGCATCCGGCCTTCGCCCCACGTCGGATACCATTTAACTTTTTCGATCTCAGCCGACGCCTTCGCCCGCAGGCCCTCGTTCTCACCTTCAGCCGCGGCATCCATCGAAATAAACCACTGCGGCGTCGCCCGAAAGATCACCGGATTTTTACAACGCCAGCAATGCGGATAGCGGTGATCGTAGTGTTCGACGTGGAGCAAGGCACCCTTTTCCTTGAGAAACTCGACGATCTTCGGATTCGCCTTGAAGATGTTCTCACCAGCAAAATGCTCGACATCGGCGGTAAAATTCCCGGCCGCATCGACCGGTGCATAGACCTCAAGCCCGTACCGTTTACCGACCGCGAAATCGTCCGCTCCGTGTCCGGGAGCCGTGTGAACGCATCCTGTGCCGCTCTTTTTCGACGATTTGCTCTCGTATTTTACGTCGAGCTCGACCTCGGCATCAGCCTCGCCGAGCGTCACGTGATC
>JAYSZT010000008.1:0-13729 GCA_043737915.1 Acidobacteriota bacterium | reverse complement strand
GAAAAACGCTCGACATCGGCCGGGCGATGTACACAGAATATCTGCTCCCGGTCGAGATCGTCGGCGTTTTGCTGATGATGGCGATCATAGGCGCTGTTATCCTTTCGAGAAGACTGGCGCAGCCGCAACTCGAATTGGTGGTTGATCACGAACGCGAGTTGCGACACGATGACGATGCTTCGTAACTTAAAGACATGGAACCAAGTTTAGCTACATATTTGGCATTATCGGGAGTGTTGTTCACGATCGGGTGCGTCGGCGTTATATTTAAGCGCAACGCGATCGGGATGTTTATGTGTATTGAGCTGATGCTTAATGCAGTGAACCTGACGTTCGTTGCGTTCTCAAGATATTACGCCGATACGACCGGCCAACTCTTCGTTTTTATGGTCATGTCCGTAGCCGCCGCCGAAGCCGCAGTCGGCCTCGGTATCATCATCGCGTTCTTCCGAAACAGTAAATCGGTCGATGTCGATGACGCGAGTTTGATGAGGAATTAAGAACCTTTATTTTCATTATGTTACGCAGAACATCAATTCTCTTTGGCCTAATTTGCCTGATCGCTATCTCTGCCGTCTCGGCGAGCGCTCAGATAAAGGCTGAGGTATTCAAATCGATGTCGCGTTACGAGATGGAAACACTCATCGCCGATCTAGCCAGGAGCAATCCGATGGCGGTGCAAAAACTCGCGGATCCGGCGGGTAAGAAAGAACAGATTGAGAGTTTTAAGCAGCTACTAGCATTTGCGAGCCAGGCTGTAAATGAGGGCATGGCGTCCGACCCGATCAATAAACAGGAATTGGAGAACATCAGCGCCGAGATAGTAGCCATAAATTATGACCGTGAGCTTAACAAAGGAAAGGCCGCGAGGAGGCCCTTTGGCTATATTACGGCTGATGCCGTCAACGCCTATTGGGCAAACAAGGACGTTACCCTGCAAAGAACAAACGAAGCAGCGTTTAGCGACTTTCTGAATGCCAAGATGGGTCAACTCAAAGCGAGTAGCCCTGAGATGAAAGATATTGTGATCAGTGACGATGAAAAGAATCAGGCACGCGATAACTACACTAGAATCCAGATCTACAAGTCGGAATACGAGCAAAAGCTAAAAAGCGGTACGCTACTCAAAGAATTCGTAGACAAAACGAATCTTCAGGTCAAACTCCAGCAGGCACAGTTTTTAACAAGGTTATATTCTGAAAAGGTTGCCAATCAGACGGCTGCCACCGACGCGGAAGTGGAGGCGTACTTTGCCGCTCACCCAGACCTCGAGCCAACTCAAAAACGAGCTTTGGCAGAGGAAATACTGGATAGGGCAACGGCGGGCGAGAATTTCGCCACTCTTGCCAATAAGTATTCCGAAGACCCCGGAAATATCGGTGCAAATGGTGCTCCGAGCGGTGGAATTTACATCGATGTTTTAAAAGGAACAATGATGGTTCCCTTTGAAACCGCTGCACTTGCACTCAAAGCCGGTCAGGTCAGCCCTGAGCTTGTCGAAACTGATCGAGGGTTTCATATCATCAAGCTCGAACGAACGCTAGGCAAGAAAAAGGCTTCGAGTGAGGCGACCTATGATGTTCGGCATATCCTCATCTCAACAGATATTGAGGACCCCGATGATCCGAGTGCACCGCAGAAGCCGGCCAAAGAATTTGCCCGGAACAAAGTGGAAACTGCTAAGGAAAAAGTATTGATCGACAAATTAGTCGCAGCCAATAACATTCAGGTATCCGAAGATTTCGTAATTCCGACGGTCGTAACTGAGCCTGTTAAGAAAACGACACCGCCGAAAAGGAAGAACTGAAGTAGCGGCCTCGTGCCGCGTCCGCTTATTGAGCGAGAAGCAAGCGAATTCGCTCTCGATTTTCGGAATGAGTTGGTTGAACAGGATGTCTCGATCGAGGACGAAGCGAGAGGTTGCCAAAGGCACGCTACGGAGCCTGATTCGAGCTGCAAACTTAACGGCCGACGAGTTTATTAATTTGGTTTAGAACCGTGGTTTTTTGTAAATGACTGAGAACAACCTTTTAAGTCTAATAATTTTTGCCCCGCTCGTCGGAGCCGTGATCAATTGGTTGGTCGGCGGTCGGCTCAAGAATGAGGCGTTTAGCGGGATCTTGGCTTGTGCGACGATCGCGGTGTCGTGCTTCGTGGCATTTATGATCGCGTTCGGCATCGGCACGCCCCATCCGGGAGCGTTATTCAATCCTGAAGGCAAGCCGATCCTCGACCATTTGTGGACATGGATAAATGTCGGCGGTTTCCGTGCGGATTTTGGTCTTGGCATGGATCGTCTGTCGGCCATTTATGCCTGCTTCATAACGTTTGTCGGGCTTTTGATCCATATATTCGCGACCGGCTACATGAAGGGCGATCCAGGATTCTATCGCTTTTTTGCCTACCTGAATCTGTTCATGTTCTCGATGCTGACGCTCATTCTGGCGGATAATTTCCTGCTGATGTTCGTAGGTTGGGAAGGCGTCGGGCTTTGCTCATACTTGCTGATCGGGTTTTACCTTAAAAAGGATGAAGCGCGAAAGGCGGCGAAAAAAGCTTTTGTCATGAACCGCATCGGCGATTGGGGCGTGCTGATCGGTATATTCCTGGTCTTCACGCTGACGGGATCGATCTCGTTCTTTGATAAATCGGTGGACGGGACTCAAGTCGCTAGTGCTCTCGGCATTTTTGCGAGCATGGGAAGCGATCCATTCGGTTGGGGAACGATCGTCGCCGGCGGCGTCACATCGGTCGCGGTTCTTTTGTTCATCGGTGCGACCGGTAAATCGGCTCAGATTCCTCTCTTTACTTGGCTGCCTGACGCGATGGCCGGTCCGACGCCGGTGTCGGCCCTGATCCACGCCGCGACGATGGTCACGGCCGGTGTTTACATGGTCGTCCGCTGTAATGCGATCTATCAGAATGCACCGACCGCGATGTTCATCGTCGCGATGATCGGTGCCGCGACGGCTATCTTTGCCGCAACTATCGGCCTCGCGCAAAACGATATTAAGAAAGTTCTCGCATATTCGACCGTTTCGCAGCTTGGATATATGTTCCTCGCGTGCGGAGTCGGCGCGTTCGTCGCGGCGATTTTTCACGTGATGACACACGCGTTCTTCAAAGCGTTGCTCTTTCTCGGTTCCGGCTCGGTCATTCACGGAATGCACCACGAGCAGGACATGCGAAAGATGGGCAATTTGCGGAAATATATGCCGGTTACCTTCGTCACGATGATGATGGGCTGGCTCGCGATCTGCGGCATCCCGATCTGGGCCGGATTTTTCTCGAAGGACGAGATCCTCTACAAAACATTTGCCGCCGCCAATTTGCCCGCACCGTTCAATTACATTCTCTGGGTCGTCGGCTTGATCACGGCAGTATTAACCGCCGTCTACATGACTCGAATGATGTGGATGACCTTCTTCGGCTCAGAACGATTCCATGATGAGTTCGAAGGCGAACACGCTCACGGCCTCCCGGCGGATGCAGACGTGCATCACAATGCTCATGCAGATAGCGTGGGCGACGCACACGCCGATGATGAGGACGAACATCATCACCCGCTCCCGGCAGGTTTCAAACCGCACGAGTCGCCGTGGTCGATGAAGTTTCCGCTGATAGTTTTGGCGATCCTCTCGACGGTTGGCGGACTGGTCGGAATTCCTTACGCCTTGAGCGGCGGAGCGGTGTCGAATGTTTTCGAACACACGCTCGAACCGATCATCGTTACCGTCAAAAAGGCAGAAAATGATGGTCACGCCAAGACCACGGCCGGTCACGAAGCGGCACCGGCGGAGCATAATGAAGCGAAACCAGCGGGCGAAACAAAATCGGCGACAGAAGTGAAGTCTGCCGAGCACGCCACCGAGGTTCACCACTCGCCGGAGGAACTCCAGACGGAACGGCTTCTCGCCGGTCTGTCAGTTCTGCTCGCACTTAGCGGTATCGGCATCGGAATAGCTCTTTTTGGGAAAACTCCGCTTCGCAAGATGCCGAAGATACTCGAGGACAAATGGCGGATCGATGAGCTTTACAACGGCTACATCGTCGACCCGATCACGAAATTATCGCGAAATCAGTTATGGAAAGGCTTTGACGTCGGATTCATTGACGGCATCGTCAATGGCGTCGGGAATTTCGTCATGGAACTCGGCACCGTCGTCCGTCAACTGCAGGTCGGTTACGTCCGCAGCTACGCGGCCGTGATCCTCGTTGGAGCCTTGGTCGTCGTCGGATATTTTATTTATTACGGTTTGAAGTTGGTCGTATAATTGGTCGAATAGATGGATTTCATAAACGAAAATTTACTGAGCATTTTGATCCTGATACCGATCATCGGAGCGGTTTTGACGCTTGCTCACCAAATGTTTTGGAAGCAAGAAGGGCAGCTCAAATGGGTGACGCTCGGGTTTACTCTGTTGAATTTTGTCGTCTCGCTTGCGATGTTCGCGAGATCGTCTGCGGCTCCCGGCGGGTTCATGTTCGAGCAGAACGTGCCGTGGATACGGGCCATCAACAGTAACTATCACATCGGCGTCGACGGACTCAGCTTTTGGCTGGTGATCCTGACGACCTTTATCATGCCGATCGCCGTCATCTCGACATGGCATGCGGTCGAGAAACGCATCACGGCGTTTTACGTCTTTCTGCTGCTACTTGAATCGGCAATGCTTGGCGTTTTTGTATCACTCGATCTGCTCGTCTTTTACTTATTTTTCGAAGCGTCGCTGATCCCGATGTTCTTCCTGATAGGTATCTGGGGCGGCGAGAATCGTATTTACGCGGCGGTCAAATTCTTTGTTTTCACGTTTCTCGGCAGTTTGCTAATGTTGGTCGCGATCATCGCGATGTACTACATCTACGCCGATCAGACGGGTTTCGCAGGAACGTTCGACCTGGTCGCCATAATGGCGGCACTCAAGAATGGAACGCTGGTCTTCGCACCGCAGGCCGGAATGCTGCTCTTCATGGCTTTTGCTCTGGCGTTCGCGATCAAGGTTCCGTTGTTTCCGTTCCACACGTGGCTGCCGGACGCCCACACCGAGGCTCCGACCGCCGGTTCTGTCATCCTTGCCGCCGTCTTGCTCAAAATGGGAACGTACGGCTTGATGCGGTTTAATTTTGCGTTGTTCCCGGAACAAAGCCGCGACATGGCACCGCTGTTTATTACTTTGGCAGTCATTGGCATTATTTACGGAGCCCTCGTCGCAATGGTGCAACCGGATGTAAAACGTCTGGTCGCCTATTCGTCGGTTGCTCACATGGGCTTTGTCATTCTGGGAATGTTCTCGTTTACTGAGGCCGGAATGCAGGGTGCGATCTACACGATGCTCAGCCACGGTGTGACGACCGGTGCACTATTTTTGCTCGTTGGATTCATCTACGAACGCCGTCACACGCGTGCGATCGATCAGTTCGGCGGTCTCGCGAACGTGATGCCGATCTACACGACGCTATTTGTCATCACGACGATGGCATCGGTCGGTCTGCCGTTCCTTAACGGTTTCGTCGGCGAATTTTTGATCATGGTCGGCATGTTCCAATCGAAGGTTCTCGGCGTGACGGCGACGTTCAACTGGAATTACGTCGCGACAATGATCGCCGGAACGGGAGTTATATTCGCGGCAGTTTACCTTCTCTGGATGGTGCAACGCGTTTTCTTCGGCAAGGTCACGAACGACAAGAATAAAACGCTTGCCGACCTCAGCTGGCGAGAGATCGGGTTGATGATACCGCTGATATTCCTAATGGTTTACATGGGCGTTTTCCCAAAACCGATACTAGAGCGGACCGCTGAGAGTGTCAAAGCGATCGAAGCCCGCGTCATGCACAGTGCCGGCGGGACGGTAGAGACGGCGGAATCGATGCCGAAAGCCGCAGAGCCGAAGGCGGAGCATTGACCCGTCTGCCGAAATATTGAAAGCAAAATGAACACGTTTTTTTTAACAGATCTGGTTGCACCCGATGCGAATGTCACGCTCATTCTTCCTGAATTGATCGTCGCGCTCGCCGGTGTGATCGTGATGGTTTACGACAGTTATTTTCCGAAACAGCGAATTGTTTCCGGTGCGATCGCCCTCGTCGGCATTCTGGCGTCGGGAATAGTTCTCGCGACGATGTGGGGCGGAGGTTCGCCGGCGTCCGGCTGGAACGGGATGATCGCTCACGATAACTTGCGGCTTAGCTTTTCGTTCGTGTTCCTGTTTGTGTCCGCGATGACAGTGCTAATATCGACCGTCTGGGTCGAACGCGAAGACGTGCCGGTGGGCGAATACCACGCACTGCTCTTGTTCGCGACCTTCGGGATGATGATGATGTCCGCTGGCAACGATCTGGTTGTTATTTTCCTTGGCCTCGAAACGCTTTCGATCGCGACGTATGTGATGGCGGGCCTCCGGAAAGGCGATCTGCGTTCCAATGAATCGGCGATGAAATACTTCATCCTCGGCTCATTCGCATCTGCATTTTTGCTTTACGGTATGGCACTCGTTTACGGTGCGACGGGTGCGACAAATCTGACCGCGATCGCTCAGAAAATGTCCGATCCAAATTTCCCTGCACTTCTACTAGTTGGTGCGGCGATGATGATAATCGGGTTCGGATTTAAGATAGCGATGGCACCCTTCCACGTCTGGACGCCCGACGTTTACGAAGGTGCTCCGACGCCTGTCACCGGGTTTATGGCGGCCGGACCAAAGGCAGCGGCGTTCGCGTCGTTTATGCGTGTGTTCGTTCTCGGGTTTCCGCTGGTTGCAGGCGTGCAGGTTTCAGGTTATTTGCACCAGTCTTGGATCTCGGCCATCGCCGTGCTCGCGATGCTCACGATCATCATCGGTAATACTGCCGCAATAATGCAGTCGAGCGTCAAGCGAATGCTCGCGTACTCGTCGATCGCCCACGCAGGTTATGCTCTCGTCGGTTTTGTCGGCGCCGGAATGGCGAAGACAACCGAGCAACGCGATACCGCCATAGCGGCTGTTGCGTTCTATATGCTGACCTACGCGGTGACTAATCTCGGTGCTTTTGCGATCGTGACCATGCTCGCTCAGAAGAACGACCGCCGGACAGAATTCGACGATTACAACGGCATCGGCTTCAAATCACCGGTTCTAGCATTTTCGCTCTCGCTTTTCATGCTGTCGCTACTGGGCCTGCCGCTGACTGCCGGTTTTATTGGAAAGGTTCTTGTGTTTCGCCCGGCTCTCGAATCCGGCAATGTCCTGCTCACGATCCTCGTTGTTGTCGCTGTCGTCAATACGGCGATCTCAGCGTATTACTATCTACGACTGATCGTCGTGATGTTCTTCCGCGAACGCACGTCGGATTGGCAAACTCCCAAAATTTCAGGAGCCTTCGCCGCCGCCCTGATCGTTGCGGTTGTTGGCGTGCTCTACTTAGGAATTTTCGGCGACCGTCTGATTGAAAAATTTGCCCAGTCACCGACCGGAATAAGCCGGGCGGAGAAATAGACTTCTCGATCAGTTTCCCGCAAAGGAGCAAAGAAGAAAAGAGGAGATGACCGAGCAGATAGAATTGTTTTACATCCTAACAATCCGTTCGGTAATGTCCCCTTTTCACCTTCTTCTTTGCGACTTTGCGCGATACAACCTTAATACTTTCTCCCAAGATGGACATTACAGCTGAGATCAAAGTAAGTCTTGGAGATGAGTGGCTACCGGTGTTGTACGAATCTAAGGTTCGTCCGCAGCGAACACGTAGTATTCATATCGACGTTCCGCAGCGTGAGAACGACCCCGCGATCCAATACACTTTGCTCGGTATCGAACTCCAAGTCGGCAAGCGGCGATTCGCCTGCCCGGATCTTGCTACCGCCCGATATATGCGTATTTTCGCCCGCCTCGGCTGTCGCGATTTTGCGATTCCCTACGACATTACAAAGATCTCACCGCTTGCCGACGAATTAGAAACTTCATGGCAACGTTCGATTTTTCTCGTTACCGAAGTGACGCGAAAGGAATCGGACAAAGGCAAAAAACTTGTCAAAACCAAACTCGTCAAAGCCATCAGAGCTGAGATCGAAACCGCCGGAGCAGGTGAACTGATGCCGGAATTCGACCGCGAAACGAAACAGCGTTAAAAAAGCCGTCCATCGCTTTTTTATCTCGACCTCGCGGCGATGAGTGCGTTGACCCAATTCAAATGCTGAGAGTTTTTCAGACTTTACGGAGTATTAATTGATGATATAATCCTGTGATGCGCTTTTTTTCGGCGCTGTTACTTGGGGTTAACACATTTATGTTCGACGCAGTGGCAAAAGCAACCGAGGCAGAAAAACTTCCTTTTCCTTACAATAAGAGTTCGTATTGTATCTATGAGCCGATCGAAAAGCGGGTCGACTATGCGAAGGTTTTGATCGTCAACGACCTGTTGCGTTACGAATCAGACCTCTCAGATCTGGCCCGTGAGGAGTGGAGCGGCACGGTCGAGAAAAAGCTCGAGTTCGAACGGTTCGTCTCAGGAATGGCCTGCAACAATATTGCGAAAAACGTTCTCCGTTTGGTCAAAAATCCAAAAACGATGACCGTTCACCTCTCGGAAGTGGCGGACGCGGCCGATAAATTCCGTCCTGACGCGATCGTGATGAGCGGCACATTTGCCGATTTCGATTATTACAATCCGTCCCACATCGAGAGTTTTACAAAATTTATTCTCGAGACAAAAATACCCGTTCTCGCCATCTGCGGTGCCCACCAATTGGTCGCGATGGCGTTCGGTGCCAAACTCAAAACTTTGGACGATCGAGACATAGCCGAGAAACGCACCAACCGGATCAACGAATATCAATACCGCTTCGTCAAGATCGTCGATAAATCTGACCCGATATTTGAGGGTAATGACGATCAGAAATCAGGTATCTGGCAGGAATACACCACCAAGGACGACATACTCCGCGTTTGGCAAAATCACGGCGTGCAGGTCGACGGTGTCCCTGACGGCTTCAAACTGCTTGCAAGTTCATACCTCTGCAAAAACCAGATGATGGTCAAAAGCGACGGACGCCAAATGATCTACTGCGTCCAGTTTCACCTCGAAAAATCCTTCGAAGACTGGTCCAAAAACCCAACCCGCTGGCAACACCCCAACGAAAGTCGCGACGGCCGCATTCTCTTCGAGAATTTCCTTCGCCTCGCGGTCGGACACAAGGCAAATTGATCTCCCGTACCGATAAAAGGGGTGCATTCCGAAGTGCGCAATCCAAACCCTTTAACGGTAAACGCATCCCATAAAAAATGAAAATCGTTTTCTCGACATTGGTGTTGGTTCTGAGTGCTGCTTCTGTTTTTGGACAAATTATGGCTGTCGGAAGCCTTGATGTACCGACAATTGTCGTCTCGGGAAAGGCAGAAATCGCGGTTGAGCCGGACTATGCCTATATTTCTATAGACTTTACGAAAACGGATAAAAACTTGCAGGAAGCCCAGCGGGTAAATGAGGCCGGAGTTTCGAAGGTGCTGCAATTGGCAAAATCCTTCTCTATTCAACCGGGAGACATTACAACCAATGCAATTTCTGTTTCGATGAAGTACCTTTCTGTACGCGATCCGGCCAAGCGTATTTTTGATGAAGATGGTGATGAGATTGGCGTGAAAACGTTTGAGGGATACGAGGTCTCACGTTCGGTAGTTATCAAACTTTCAGATCTATCTAAATTCCAAGCTCTATTCGACGAAATTCTGAAAACGGAGCCAACTGAGATTAAAGGGATCTCTTTTCAGACAACACGCCTGCGCGAACTCAAAGACAAAGCTCGGGAGATGGCGATGATTGCCGCCCGTGAGAAGGGCGTCGGAATGACCAAAGCAATAGGCCAGACGATTGGAAAGGCACTAAAGATAACGGAAAACAGTAACGAGTCAAATTTTGTCAATACAAGTAACTCGATGTTGTCTAACTCCATCACCCGCTTTGAAACGACAATTCACGCCGGTAAACAGTCGCTCGCAACGTTTTCCCCTGGAACGATAACGGTCGAGGCCTCCGTCACGGTTATTTTCAAGTTGGATTAGTTTCAATTAAAAATAATTACGGGGCACCTTCTCACCAAACTCAGATAAATCCTTGTATCGATAGCAGTAACCTATTACGATATAGCTATGGATGCTGAAATATTCTCCAAAGTCTAACCTGCGATAGTCGCTAATCGAAGCAGTGGTCGGGCACGTTCTCCAGCGTATTAACCATCAGCATGTCGACGACTGCGTTGTAGTCGCCGCCGGTTTCTTCGAAAACTCGTAGCTGTTCGTCGGCGGACGTGCCACGCTCCAGAATGGTGTGGATGTGTTCGATCTCTTTGCGCGAATCGAGCGGGTCGACGACGTCATCAACGAAATCGAGCAACTCGCGGATCAGATCCCTTGCCGGGACCTCTTTTTGTTTGCCGAGATCGAGCATCATTCCGTCAAGTCCGTAGCGGATCGCGCGCCATTTGTTCTCGAGAATCAAACGGCGGTGATAAATTCGGAATCCAATATTGCCTTCATTCAGCACCATCAGTTTCGCGACGATCGCCTGGAACAGGGCCGCGATTGCGATCGTGTCGTCAACGCGGGTCGGGATGTCGCAGATGCGAAATTCGAGCGTCGGGAATAGGTGGTGCGGCCGCACGTCCCACCAGATTTTCGAGCCGTTCTGCATACAATTCATCTTTACCAGCAGATCAACATACGCCTGATATTGCTGATACGACTCAAAGGTGTCAGGTATCTCGGTTCGCGGGAATTTCTTGAATACCTCAGATCGATACGATTTAAGTCCCGTATTAAAGCCGAGCCAGAACGGCGAAGACGTCGTCAGTGCGAGAACGTGCGGCAGGAAATATCTCGCGGCATTCATCACCTGAATGCGTTTTTCGAGATCGGGAATGCCGACGTGCACGTGCAAGCCGAAGATCAGCAGGCTACGGGCGACCATTTGCAATTCGTCGACCAATAGTTTGTAGCGGTCGCCGTCGTAGATCTCTTGCTCGGACCATTTCGAGAACGGATGGGTCGAGGCGGCGACGATCGCCATGTTCTTCTTACGAGCGAGACTCGAGATAATGCAGCGTAATTTGGTTAGATCTTCGCGTGCCTCTTGGATGTTCGCACACACACCGGTGCCGACCTCGATCATCGATTGGATCATCTCGGGTTTGATCTTTTCACCGAGCAGTAGTTTGCCTTCCTCGAGTATCTCGGAAACGTGCGATTTTAGCTCTCGCGACACCGGGTCAACGATTTGAAATTCTTCTTCAATTCCAAGCGTAAATTGGTCGAACATAATTTTTTCTCTACGAGAGTGCCATCTTGCCTTATTTGCACAGTAAGGTCTTCATCCGAAAATTTTTGAGCCGTCCGCCGCCGATCTGACAGTAAAACTACTTCCCCGAATACATTCCTAACGAAGATCATCTGCAAGGTCAAATTGTATTGGTTTGCGTCTCAGGCAATGCGTTCGTCGATCCGTCAACTTGTCTCTAATTCTAGCGTAAACTCCTGCCAAGCAACAGAAATATTTACTTTTATCGGAAATTATTCAGCCTTGGATTTTCCAAGCTCCTTGGCGATCTTCAAAAACGCCTCGGCGGCGTGTGAGAGCGATGAATTACGCCGGTAGATAATGTTCAATTTTCGTTCGAGCTTCATCTCGTTGACGGTCAGGGCAACGAGATGGCCGCTATCGATCTCGCTTTGGGCCGTCAGTTTCGGGACCAATGCGACGCCGACTCCGCGTTCGACGAGCCGCTTTATCGCCTCGAGCGACGGAAGCTCGACCTCGATGTTGAGCGTGGTTTTGTATTTCTCGAAAGTTTCGATCACCTTTTCGCGATACGGCGAAACCGCGTTGTGAGCGATGAAGGCTTCGTCGCCCAGGTCTTTAACCGAGACTTTATCGTTCTTCGCCAGGCGATGCAATGGCGACACTACCAGTACGAGTTCGTCCGTGCCGACGCCTACTGACCTGACGCTGTCGTCGTTCGGTGTGAATGAAATAACGCCGAGCTCGACCTCGCGGGCGGTGATCTGTTTCGGTATACGGCTGGCGACACCGCGTTGGACCTCGACCTTTATCTTAGGATGCTTTGCCTGAAACTCCTCGATTATCGGCAATAGGTAAAAAACGGTGTGTTCGTTAGCGCTGATCGTCACCTTGCCTCGATGCAGACCGCGCATTTCGCGAAGGGCGGCTTGCGCCGTGTGCCTCAAGTTGAGCATCTGACGGGCATGGTCGAGCAGTATTTCGCCGGCGAAGGTCAGCGTGCCGTCCTTAGACGAACGATCGAACAGCGTTTCGCCGATCTCTTTTTCGAGCCGCCGGATCGCCTGACTGATCGCCGGTTGCGTTCGATTAAGAACCTCGGCCGCCCGCGAAAAGCTGCGTTCGCGGGCGACGGTGACGAGTACTTCGAGTTGGTTTATATCCATGTCAGCGTTATACGAAAAGGCTAATGTAATTCTTGTTTCTATATTACATTGATTATACTCCTATAACTATTATACCTTCATAACTAAACCTTATTCAACTTAATCTTGCATAACATTGACTTATTCTGCGTCGTAGCGATAACATTCGAATGTTGACGATGGCTTCATTTGTCTCGGTCACGGCCCCTGTAAATAAAAGATATGAAAAACAATAGACTAAGGATTTTCGATACGACCCTGCGTGACGGCGAGCAATCGCCCGGCTGTTCGATGTACCTTGAGGAAAAGATCTCGATGGCGCGGCAACTCGAAAAACTTGGCGTCGATGTCATCGAAGCCGGTTTCCCGTTCGCCTCTGAGGGCGATTTTAATTCCGTCGTCGCCGTTGCCGCCGAGTGCCGCGAAACGACGATCGCGGGCCTTTGCCGGACGGTTCCGTCCGATATTTATCGGGCCGCCGAGGCGCTGAAAGGAGCTAAGCGTTCGCGGATCCATACGTTCGTTGCGACATCTGATATTCACCTCAAATACAAACTCAAAAAAACGCGTGACGAAGTGCTCGAGATGGCGCACAATGCCGTCACAATTGCTCGCGAATGCGTCGATGACGTGGAATTTTCGGCTGAGGACGCGACCCGCAGTGATATCGATTTTCTGTGTCAGGTATTCGAGACCGCGGTGGCCGCCGGTGCGACCGTTTTAAATGTGCCGGACACGGTCGGATATACGCTGCCGACCGAGTACGCCCACCTGATCCGAACCGTCAAAGAACGCGTGGTCGGCGATCGAGACGACGTCACGATCAGCGTTCACTGTCATAATGACCTCGGTTTGGCGGTCGCAAACAGTCTGGCGGCGATCGAGGCGGGAGCGAGTCAGGTCGAATGCACGGTCAATGGCATCGGCGAACGTGCCGGGAACGCTTCGCTCGAGGAACTCGTGATGGCAATGACGGTGCGTGCCGACAAGATGCCGTACAAACATAATATCGACCAGACGCAGCTTTACCCGGCGAGCCAATTGCTTTCGTCGATCGTCGGATTCGGCGTCCAGCCTAACAAAGCGATCGTCGGCCGCAACGCCTTCGCCCACGAGGCCGGCATTCATCAGCACGGAGTTTTGAGTAATCCTTTGTGTTACGAGATAATGACGCCTGAGTCGGTCGGCGTCCCGAAAAATAACATTGTGCTCGGCAAACATTCCGGTCGCCACGCCCTGATCTCGCGTTATGAGGAGCTCGGTTTCCAATTCGACGACGGGCAGATCGCTGAGATATATCCGCGTTTCATCGCTCTTGCCGA
>JAYSZT010000007.1:0-6334 GCA_043737915.1 Acidobacteriota bacterium | reverse complement strand
ATCTAAAAGAAAATGCCGAATACAAGGCCGCGAAGGAACGTCAGTCGATGGTCCAGGCACGCCTTAGTCAGCTGCAGCAGCGATTGATGGAGGTCGATTCGATCGATCTGACTAAGATACCAACCGACAGTGTCGCTTACGGATCGAGAGTCGTGCTGTATGATCTCGAGAAGGAAATGAAGGTATCGTATAAGCTCGTGACGTCTGAGGAAAGTGATCCGGACAACGGGTTGATTTCGACGGTTTCCCCTATCGGTCAGGCGTTGATGGGCCGCGAAGAGGGCGATGAGGTCAAGGTGAAGACGCCGACAGGTTTCCGTAATTTTGAGATCACCAGATTGAGAACGATCCATGACGGGGAATAGGCCTTAGTGGAGTAGATGGCAATTAACCGACAACTGACCACTGACAATTGACAACTGATTATGCTAGGAGCGGGAATAGGACGCGGTGCGATGCGTATCATCGATTCGATGGTGCGCGGGCTTGCGTCTGCCGGGATCTCGCCCAATATGCTGACCGCGATCGGCGTGACGATCAATATCGGGTGTGGTGTACTGTTCGGTTTTGGCGAATTTTTTTGGGCCGGCGTCGTTCTGATCGTCGCAAATTTATTCGACATGCTGGACGGGAATGTCGCCCGGCTTTCCGGCCGCGTCACAAAATTCGGTAGCTTTCTCGATTCGACGCTCGACCGGCTTTCCGACATGGTCGCCTTTTTTGGAATCATGATGTTTTACGGTGCGAACGTTCCCCAACATTCGCTCCTCAACGTATTTCTTGCAGGCGTTGGTTTGATCTCATCAGTCATGGTAAGTTACGCGACTGCCCGTAGCGAAGGGTTGGGCGTCAAGGCAAATGTCGGCTTTCTACAACGGCCGGAACGCGTGGTTCTGCTCATTATCGGAGCTCTTTCCACTTGGGACTGGAACTCCGACTTCTTCTTGTTCAATCGAATGCCTCAGGTTTTATGGGTTTTAGCGGTAGGTTCAGTTTGGACGCTGATCCACCGTATGTTTTATATTTGGAAAGAATTTAAGCGGATCGAAGGGACGAATGTTTGATGCCTACTCTTCTTACATTTTAGGGCTTATCGATTCTATTTTTACAGCCATGAGCCAAACGAACCGCCCCACTCCACTTCGATCGCGACAGGCTCTCGGCAAAGTTTTGGTTGAATCCTGTAAGTCTCGCGCGTAATCTAGGATTTAATGCGCGAGAGTTGTTAATTCTCGAAAGATTGGTTGAAGATAATCAGGTTTTGTTTTTGGAGAAATGGAATGGGTGTTTTGGCTTTAGCGGCCGATGAGCGGGTTACCGACGTGGAATCCGCTGACGGAATGTTGTCTGTCTATCTGATGGATGGACGCAACATTCGTGTGCCGTTGGTCTGGTATCCGCGGTTGCTTGCGGCATCCGAGCCCGAACGAATGAACTCGTTAATTTACGGTGGCAGATACGGCATTCATTGGCCTGATGTCGATGAAGACCTTAGCACCGAAGGAATGTTGCTCGGAGCACCCGCACCAAGACAGGAGATGGCTCTCGCCTAAATGTTTGACTGGATCTCACGGCAATGGACGGACCTTTCATGGCAGAGCGTTGGTATCGGCGTTGTTCTGTTTCTGATCTCGTTTACCGTTAGTTTCGCGGCGATCGGAATAGTGATGGTGAAGATACCGGAGAACTATTTCAGCTCGCATTATAAAAGAGATTTTTTGCCCGACAGTCCGTGGTTGGTTCGCTGGGGAGCGGTCATTTTGAAGAACATCTTCGGCGTATTTTTGATTGCTCTTGGGATCGTTCTCTCACTTCCGGGTGTTCCGGGCCAGGGCATCCTGACGATCCTTTTGGGATTGATAATGATCGACATACCAGGAAAACGGCCGATCGAGGCTAGAATTATACAGCGTCCCACCGTGCTCGCCGCGATCAACAAATTGAGAGCGAAATACGATAAACCGCCGCTTATTTTAGATTAGAAAATGCGATTTTTTGACAAGATATTTGGGAAAAAGAAATTCGACCCTGACGAGCGCCGCCGTAATTTGCTGGCGAACGGCCGCATCACGGACGGCTCGATTCTCGACACCAAGATCGACAGCGAAGGCCGTGAACTGATCGTGTTTATCTACACACTGAACGGCGTAGATTTCGAATCAGCCGACGAGCTTACGCCTGAGCAGAAATTGAAGGCCGAGGATTATGCTCCGGGAGCCAATGTCGGTATCAGATTTGATCCGAAAAATCAGTATGATTCGATCGTGGAGTAATTTTTAACAGGATGGACAGGATAAACAGGATTTTCTGTTTTTCTTATCATGTCCATCCTGTAAATCCTGTTTGAATTTATGTTTAGGAAGATTCTGATTGCAAATCGAGGCGAGATCGCCTGTCGCGTTATTCGTGCTTGTCGTGAGATGAAGATCGCGACGGTAGCGGTCTATTCGGATGCGGATCGGGATGCGATGCACGTTCGCATGGCGGATGAGGCTTTCCATATCGGACCGCCGCCGTCGAATGAGAGCTATTTGAGGTGGGAAAAGATAATCGAGGTCGCGACGGCGTCGGGTGCCGAGGCGATCCATCCGGGCTACGGATTTTTGTCGGAGAACGCCGAGTTTGTTCGAAACGTCGAGAAAGCTGGAATAAAGTTCATCGGTCCGCCGCCGGAAGTGATGGAAGGTATGGGCGGCAAAATGTCGGCCCGTAAGATCGCGATCGAGGCTGGTGTGCCCGTTGTGCCGGGAACAACGGAGCCATTGCGTTCATTTGAAGACGCGCAGGAGACAGCGGCGAGTTTTGGATATCCGGTGATGCTCAAGGCATCGGCGGGCGGCGGCGGTAAAGGAATGCGGCTCGTGATGGACGAGAGCGAACTGAGATCGGCGCTTGAAAATTCACAGTCGGAGGCTCTCGCGAGTTTTGGCGACGACGCTGTCTACGTTGAGAAAGCGGTGGTCGCTCCTCGGCATATCGAGATACAGGTTTTTTCGGACACCCACGGCAATCACGTTCATTTGGGTGAGCGCGAATGCTCGATTCAGCGTCGGCATCAGAAGGTGATCGAAGAGGCTCCTTCGCCGATCAACTCGGCGGAGCTTCGCGAAGAAATGGGTGCCTGTGCCGTAAAAGTGGCGAAAGCGGTCGGTTATGTTGGGGCTGGTACTGTCGAGTTCCTTGTTTCTGATCTTGACCGATCCTTTTATTTCCTCGAGATGAATACGCGTTTACAGGTTGAGCATCCGGTCACGGAACTTGTCACGGGAATCGACCTGGTCAGGGAGCAGATAAGCGTTGCGTGGGGCGAAGAGCTTTCATTCACGCAGGCAGATATCGTTTTGAAAGGCCACGCGATCGAGTGCCGCGTATATGCGGAAGATCCCGATAACAATTTCCTGCCGAGCCCGGGGACGATCACGCGGTTGCGTCTTCCTCAGGGTCCGGGTGTTCGGGACGATGGCGGAATTTATGAGGGTTCCGAGATCTCGATCTATTACGATCCAATGATCTCGAAGTTTGCGGTATTTGGGAAAGACCGTGCAGAAGCGATCGACCGGATGAGAAGGGCTCTGCAGGAATATGACGTCGGCGGTATCAAGACTACGCTGCCATTTTTTCGTGAGATAATGAGTGATCAAGAGTTCATCGACGGAAAACTCGACACGGGGTTTATCCCCAGATTTAACGAGCGAAAAAAGGCGGTTGAGATCAGCGAATCCGATAATGACATAGCGTTGATCGCGGCAGCATTGAAATATGCTACCGCACAGGCCAAACCGCCGGTTGCGACAACAAAGACCGACAGTCGTTGGGCATCATCGGGCCGGATGGCGGCGATGCAGAATAGATTTTGAGAGGAATAAGAACATGGAAGAACTACTTAAACAATTAATGGGAAAGAAGGTCGATATCACCTGCGGGACGAACGCAACGTTTCGCGGAGATGTGATGGATGTTAAGACCGGCGTCCTATACCTACGTGATGAGGAAGATAAGGTCGCCTACGTGTCGGTCGATAAGATAGCAGTTATTTACGAGTGTAAAGAACCGGCGATCCGCCCGGGTTTCATTAGTTAAGTATTACTACAGTAAACAGAAAGACCGACACCCAAGTAAAAGTGTCGGTCTTTTTTTGATTTTGATAAAACTATCGGTCGTCGCGATCGACTGGCGGGGTCGTGGACACAGCGTTGAGGGTTCTAAATCCGACGATCCTGCTCGCCCAGTAACCTTTGAATGGCGAGTAGGTGATGCCCTTGCTGGACGACGCGTGATAGAAACCATTTTCATCGGCGACAATCCCCATATGCCCGAGTCCATTTAGAAATACGAGCGTGCCATATTTGAACCGGTCGTCACCCTCAACAGGGGTCGATTGGGACCAAAGACTGCGTGCACTCTGGCGGGTGAAGTTAATGCCGGCTTCCTGAAATGCCGCCCAGACGAAACCTGAGCAATCGTAGGTGTTGGGTCCTGACGTCCCGTAGACATAACGAATGCCGTATCTGGCCTTGATCGCCTGATCTAGACGGTTACTCGTCGCCGCACCGTAAACGGTACGGGAACTGCTTGTGATCGCCGCTGCCCCCGCATTCGTCGCCATGGATGATGCAGTTCGCTTCACTAGTGGCTTTGAGTTGGTTGCGGAAGGAACAACAATGATCGGATTAGTGAGAGTCGGTCGTGATGATGATAGAGGTTGTGTCTTTTTTGCCGGAACTTGGGGCAGATTGGTTGGCTGACTGGAAGTTGTTTTAACGACCCGCTCACGTTGTTGAGCATTTACCGAACCAGTTGAGATTACAGCAGCAAACGATATGCACGCTGAAAGACATAAAACCTTCTTTAAATTCATCAATTACAGATCTCCGATTTTTTTTTGTTTGGCGGCGGGAAGGAATGTAAGGTTCGATGAATGATTCACCGATCAACAAGCATTCAAGGCAGTTCGGTTTCCCGAAAAATACAATTTTTTCGATTCGAGTTCAGAACCAAATTGTGAAGTGTTTTCCTTGACCCAAAGACAGTATGAACGATAGAAAGCGGAAATGCAACCATAAAGGCTTTAGACCAACCCGTCGGGCTATCACCTAGGCGGGATCGGAGGTTTTTCTCCTCCGATCCCGCGGCTACTCGCCCCCGTCTCGCGTTCTGCTTATCTGTTAAATTGTCCGTGTGTAATTAAAGACACGCTCAATAACGATCGGCTTCCATAAAATATCGGTGCCTGGCAAAATAATATGTAACTAAACGAAATAAAGGGCGTTATATCCTTGATCGGATACGACGCCCTGAAAAAAAAATCTGGAGTGTTTTTTTTTCTATATTTAGGCGGAAAATGAAGTTCCACAACCACAACCGCCGGTTGCGTTGGGGTTCTCGAATGTAAACCCGGCGCCCATCATGTTGGATGTGTGATCGATCGTGATGCCGTTTAGGTACTGTGCCGAAAACATATCGACAAACAGTCTGATGTCTTGCTTGTCCATCACGAAATCGCCTGTTTTTGGCTCCTCTTCGATGTTGAGGCTGTACTGAAATCCCGAGCAGCCGCCCGGAACGACACGAACCCGAAGTCCAGCCGACTCCGGTAGATCGTCTTCGCTCGCCAGAAACTTCTTGATCTCACTGGCCGCACTATCGGTTACTATCAACTCTACGCTCGGTGCTGCAACTGCTGACATATTTGTAAATATCTCCTGTTTATAATGTTAAAGACCCTTCAGAGTGAATCCTTACAATAAAATCAATATTACTGATTTCTTTTTGAAAATACAAGTATTGTTTCATCAATACCGGGTAGAACTCGGTAAACGGTACTAGGTCAAACCGAAAATGCTCCCGACCTGATTTCGGCCGGGAGCATTTTCTACTAAGTTCAACTGCCGTCTACTGACCGGCGATGAAGTCCAGGTCGCTCATAGCGTCGAGCAACGATACGACCCTCGTACCGAAGACCATTCGTTTCGAGTTGACTGATACTATGTATACCTGACCAACTTCGACATCGTCAAAGCTGTAGTATCCAAAGGCAGATGTTCTTGCCGTTCGGACGTTACCAGCCTCATCGACTAGCTCAACCGTGGCATTGGTCAACCCCGCGAGGTCAGCCGTAAGTACCCGACCACTAACCGTTACACCGGCTGCCGATGTATTAAGGCGTGTGTTTGTGAATCTACACGTTACCGCGTCTCCGGACTGCAGAGTGATGTTAACTGTCTGCGTGAGGAGATTCGTGACTGTAGTACTCGAACCTCCGTTACTAACTGCGCAGGTTATATCGCTAAGCGTAAACCCAAACGTCTGACTCTCTGTAACACTAAACATTCCA
>JAYSZT010000006.1:0-2681 GCA_043737915.1 Acidobacteriota bacterium | reverse complement strand
CTCGGTTAGGCTGAATCAACCCGGCTAGCCCTTACTTGCGTGCGGGCTACTGACAAAAATTGACTAAAATCTGTAATGTGCGAAGGCCTTGTTCGCCTCTGCCATGCGGTGAACGTCGTCTTTTTTCTTCATCGCTCCGCCGCGGCCATTTGTTGAATCGAGGAGCTCGCCAACTAAGCGATCTTCCATCGTTTTCTCGCTGCGGTTGCGTGCATTCAGCACGATCCAGCGAATAGCGAGCGTGTTGCGACGATCGCGGGTAACTTCGAGCGGCACCTGATAAGTAGCACCACCGATGCGTCGTGATTTGACCTCGAGGGTCGGAGCAACGCCGTCGATCGCTTTCTTGAAAACCTTCAAAGCTTCTTCGCCGGTCTTCTCAGCCAATTTTTCCATCGCAGCATAAAAGATCTGCTCGGCGGTGGTTTTCTTCCCTTCCAACATCAAACCGTTGATGAACTTCGTCACCGCGATGCTGTTGTAGATCGGATCTGGTAAAACTTCTCTTTTTACTGCAACTCTTCTTCTTGGCATAACTTTTCGTGAGTTATCGGTTGCCAGTGGTCGGTCGTCAGTTCTTTTCTGACGCCTCGCTACTGGCTACTGACTACTATTTCGCTCCCTTTGGACGTTTAGCACCATACTTCGAACGCGACTGGTTGCGATTAGCAACGCCTGATGCGTCCAGGGTTCCGCGGATAACGTGATAACGAACACCCGGAAGATCCTTAACACGTCCGCCGCGGATCAACACGATCGAGTGTTCCTGCAAGTTATGCCCAATACCCGGGATGTATGTAGTAACTTCGATCTGGTTGGTCAAACGCACACGGGCGACCTTACGAAGAGCCGAGTTAGGCTTTTTCGGTGTCGATGTATAAACACGTGTGCAAACGCCACGCTTCTGCGGATTGGCCTGCAAAGCTGGACTCGCCGTTTTGTATTTAACGCGTTCGCGCCCCTTTCGTACTAATTGATTAATTGTCGGCATCGTTATTCGTTCCGTTTAAAATCCTGAGAGGCAAAACTACCGTCTTACCTGACTCTTGCCGGATCATATCCGGCAGTTAGCTCAAGCAGCTCTCGCTGACAAGAATTAAATAAAATGTACTAACTACTCAGAGAAAAGAAACTTTGCTGTAGCGTGGCATATTAGATATGTTAAATTCGCCGCCGTCCGGTGATGGACGCTTTTACGCAACAATCCGTGCTTCAAATCTCAAACATCGTTCCCGCAATTCAACTAGGAATCACAAGGAAACCCAGACAGTAAAGTCCGAAACTTTAGATATTATGAATTTTGTTCTTTCGTGTCAAGCCGAAAATGAAGAATCCGGTTTCGACAATTGATGCTTCGCTTGGTGGGTTGATCGGGACATTTTTTTTAAGAGTTACCGAAACCTCTGGTCTATTTAAAACTTCATTACGAGTGTTGGATCAGATAGCTGGATCTTGTTCTTACCGCGACGTCTGTTCTCATTGCTTTTACGGATTTATAGGAATCATATTCCCGTTAGTTGTGAAATGCAATATTTTTTGTTTAACTAACGGATTGTTCAATTTCAGATATTTTTGGGTGTTGTATGAGTACAAATTTAGAAACATATTTAGCAAAGTTTAATGGTTCGGAGTGGCTATCGGCGGTGGATGAGGTTTTACCTATTGTGCATGAGGTGGACAAGAACGCCTTGCAGATCTGGTTTCGGTTTTATCCCTTAGATATGCATCGCTTCGTGGAGGCTGCTGAGGATCGCGATGCTACCTTGCACGGATTTGCGATGCAGGGGAATTTCGAGTTGAAAGACCAGATCGACACCTCTCACTATTTTTTCTACGGCCACCGCTACTGGAAAACCGTCAAAGCCGCGATCGAGGCAGAAACTGCGGTATTCACAGACCAAACGCCAACCTTAGTTGAAGAGATCAAGGCGATCGCGATGCTCGTTGCTGAGAAGCTCAGCGTCGAACGCCAGATGGTCAACGCCATCGTCGCCGTCGGTCTGGCTACGCTTAACCAGGTCGGTGTCGAGGCTTTCAAGGCCGCAACATGCGAGGTCGAGAAACCGACCGGCATCATGTCCAAATCTCCGAACGCCGTCATCGCTGAACGTGCAAAAGACAAGTCGCAGGGTTTGCTCGGCTTTCTCAAAACGATCAATAAGAAGTTCGCCATTCATTACGCCAATGGCCGCGTCGAGGGTGAATTCGACATAATGAACGAGCAAGAGATATCCGGTGCGTCAGCACTTGACCGCTCGCAAAACTGGCACGAGCAGGACGAACGCTGCTGGGAAGGCGTCGTCCCGGTCGAATGCACATCGGCTGCGTGCGGCACCTGCTGGATCGGCGTTCTCGGCGGCGAAGAAAAGTTATCGCCCGTCACCCCGCGTGAGATCCGCTCGATGAAGGTCTTCGGCTACAACATGCCTGAGGGTGAGAAACCGTTCATTCGTCTCGCTTGCCAGGCAAAAGCATACGGCGATGCCAGCATCGTTGTCCCGCCCTGGAACGCCGTCTTCGGCAAAAAGGTTTACGGCAACGTCGAAGATCTCGAACTCTACCCCGCGACCACGTCAGCCAAAGTCCTCCGTCAAACGATCGCTACGGCCGTCAAAGGCGAAAAATAGGTAAGATCTAGCAAGAAGAGATCGGCCGCGAATGCGTGAAATAAGAAAGTCTCT
>JAYSZT010000005.1:0-2688 GCA_043737915.1 Acidobacteriota bacterium | reverse complement strand
ATCTCTTTGCCCTGCTCTTTCGCGAGCTCCTCGAGCTGTTCAGCCTGAATCGCGGTTCGCGGATAACCGTCCAAAACATAAGTCCCGGTCGTATCCGGTTGCGATGTTCGCTCACGAATGATCTTATAAGTCAGATCATCCGATATCAGCTTTCCCGAGGCCATGATCGCCTGGACCTCATGGGCCAGCAGAGTATCTGAACTCTTCATCTCGCGGAACATGTCGCCGGTCGATATTTGCGGAATTCCTCGTCGCTCATTCAATAGCCGGGCCTGTGTTCCTTTTCCCGCTCCCGGAGCACCTATCAAAACTATGATCTTACTCATATTTTTCACTGCCGAGACACGGAGACGCAGAGAAGAAAGATTTATTGAGGCATTGGGCCGTTAGCTTCCCGCTTAAAACCTCAGCGTCTCTGCATCTCAGCGGTTCAAATTTTCAACTTCGCCGTCCGCGCAATCGCGAGCCTGCGCCGAGAAATCCTTCGTAATTCCTCATTACCAACTGTGCCTCGATCTGAGCGGCCGTATCCATCGCAACGCCGACCAGGATTAAAAGTGATGTACCGCCGAAAAAGAATTGATAACCCAAACCAGTCGGTATCCAGCTTAATCCGGGCGTAGCAGTCACAAACGCATCCACGCTTTCTCCGATAAATGGCAGCCGTGAGACCTTAAATCCGCTAAGCAGGACTTGGGGAACGAACGCAACAAAGGCTAAATAAATTGCACCGACCGTCGTCAGCCTTGTAAGAATGCCGTTCAGATACTCCGCCGTCGGGGCACCCGGACGAATTCCCGCGACAAAACCGCCGTGCTTTCTAAGGTTGTCCGCCACCTCATCGGTATTGAATACGATCGTTATATAGAAGAACGTAAACAATACGATTAGCGATATAAAGACAAGCTCGTAATAAGGATCGCCGCCGTGAAACTGTTGAAAGAATCCATGCACCCGTGCCCACGTTGAAGTCGTATCGGTCGGATCGGGAGGAAATGCTGAGAATAATGTCTGCGGCATTGCCAGAACCGACGAGGCGAAGATGACCGGGATGACTCCGCCCATATTGATCTTAAGCGGCAAACTCGTTTCCTGTCCCTGAAATGTCTGAGCTCCGACACGCCTGCTGGCATAAGTGATGGCGATGTTTCGCCGGGCCGACTCGACATATACGATCAGGGCGATTAACGCAACCAGAATTACAACTAGAAAAATAACACCAAGCGTCTGCATCGCATCGCCGGCACGGACACGCTCCGATACCTGCACGATCGCGTTCGGCAGTCCGATTACAATACCGGCAAAGATGAGTAGCGAAATACCGTTTCCGACGCCGCGTTCGGTGATCTGTTCACCGAGCCACATAACGAATATTGTTCCAGTAGTCAACGTTACTACGACCATCAACGTGGCTGGCCACGTTTCCGGTATAATTCCGTTTTTGCTCAGCCAAGTCGCAACAAAAAAGGTCTGAACTGTACATAGTACAACGGTCAGATACCGCGTCCACTGGTTCAGCTTTTGACGCCCAACCTCGCCTTCTTCCTGAATTTTCTTTACTGCGGGCGACAGTACCGGCAATAGCTGCATGATAATCGACGCGGTTATGTACGGCGTCACGCCTAACGCAAATACCGAAATCGCACGAAAATTACCACCGGAAAATAGATCGAGAACGCCGAGAAGAGTGCCCGCAACCTCGCCCCATACTTGTTCGAGGCGTGCCCTGTTAATGCCTGGAGCAGAAACATGTGCACCCAAACGATATATCGCCAGAAGCCCAAGCGTAAAAAGAATACGCTTGCGAAGCTCCGGGACCTTGAACATGTTCTGGACTGCGCTGAAAAACTTCTCCATATAATCCTTTTAATGCGGAGTGCGAAATTTTGAATGCGGATTCGACCTCTTCATCCACATTCAAAATTCAGCGTTCTATTAGGCTTCGGCTGTCGCTGCTGGTGCTCTGACGATCTGCGTTGCCGCTCCGCCGGCTTTTTCGATCTTATCTTTGGCAGTTTTTGTAAAACGATGAGCTGAGATATTCAAAGCCTTCGACACATCGCCGTTTCCCAGAATGACGAGGTCATGCTTTGCCTTCTTAATTAAACCACGGCTGTGCAGAATTTCCGGCGTAATTTCGTCGCCCGCGTTAAAGCTTGCTTCGATCTTCGCTAAGCTTATCTCGACCCATGCTTTCTTAAATATATTCGTGAATCCGCGTTTTGGCAATCTACGCTGCAGAGGCATCTGGCCGCCTTCGAATCCCGGACGGCTACTGTAACCCGAACGCGACTTCTGGCCCTTATGCCCGCGTCCCGCCGTCTTGCCAAGCCCCGAACCCGGCCCGCGTCCAACACGCTTTTTCTTATGCGTCGAGCCTTTCGCCGGCTTTAAATTGTTTAATGCTAATGCCATGTCTTTTCCTTTTAGAAACTTTCACCACAGAGACACAGAGTTCACGGAGATTCGAAGAGGTTTTTTTTTCTCGGTGGTCTCTGTGCCTCTGTGGTGAATAATCTTATTCAACAATTCTCAAAAGATGCGGAACCATTGCGACAATCCCCCGCGTCCCCGGTGAATCGATACGCGTCACCGTCTGGTTTAGCTTGGTAATGCCGAGATTTCGGACAATTACTTTCTGCTTCTTCGAATACCCTATCGTACTTTTGTAGTACTGGATATTAATCA
>JAYSZT010000004.1:0-6382 GCA_043737915.1 Acidobacteriota bacterium | reverse complement strand
TCGATTGATGAGGTCAATCGATGCTGCATCCAGCATCTCTCGATCCTGCCAAAGGCGCGTATCCTTGAATCTATCTTCTACTTCTCGGTCAAAAGCCTCACGTCCATCCTTATTATATTCAGGATCGTAATATCCCTTCTGCTCCGCTATAAGCTCGTCAATGTTACCGATCGAGCCACTGAAATCCCAGCCGTAGGCTTTTCGCAATGAGTAGGTGAGGAAATCATCCAGGCTTTCGCCAATCTGTCGCCGAAGATCGAGGAAACTATTACGCGTAGATATCCCCAGATCGTCGCCGGTATTGAGGATGTCCACGATGATTTTCTTCGAATCAGCATTCTTGCCTAGTTCGAGCAACAGCCTTGCCTGATGAAAAGCGATCGTTTGATATCCCGGTGTTGTGCGATCAGTGTTATTAGCAGCCTCGAGCAGGCGGGCCACATCCGTGGATGTTCTATCCGCTTTCGCAAGAGCAGTCATTAACCAAAGCTCATTTCCAGATTCGCGAAATCTTTTCTGGGAATGAAGATATGCCTCAGGTGTTTTTGTTTGAAATGTAAAAAGCCAATCACTCAAATCGTCATTACGCAGAAACGAGGGGAGTTTTGAAAGCTCTAATTTGTCATCGCTGTAGTAACCGCCTTCGTAATCAGATCTTCGGCTATCGGTAAATCGGGAGGCATATGCCGACTCCTTCGCAGTTCTCATGTTCTTTTTTTGGTCTTCGGAAAGCGGTTTGCCGATAGCTTTTTGGGCTGCAGCCAATAATTCCGCGTCGGTAGCGTCAAGCTTTACAGAGAAAGACCAATTCTCTGCGTAACTCTCCGAGTAGATCGTCAATTTCAGTAATTCGTCGTCCTTTTCGTCTATAACAGCGTTTACCGGCTCCTCCTTTGCCACATTTACGTTACCGTTTTTCGCGTCTTCTAAGGCCTGCTTACGTTTTGCCTCGGCCTCAAGAGTCTGGCTTTCGAATTTATCGAGGAGCCAGGTGTAATCTGTTAGATCTTGTTTGAAATTCTCATTCCCGGTGCGGAACGAGAGTGTCTTCGCGAGTTCCGAAACGCGTTCCTGTGGATGTAGACGATATTTGACCAAACCAAGTAATCGCTCCGCCGATGCCGCGAATTTCCCGCCCGAAACAAATCTCTCGAGGCGTGACTCGGCTTCTTCATAAAGAGGTATGGCTGACCCAGATGATTTCGAAAGGCTTGCCTGACGAATAAGTGTTCGGGCGACCAAATAATCTGCGGTTTCTGCCCAAGGCGATTCAGTATCCTGAGCGATCTCAGCAAAATGCAGCTTTGCACTGCGGTAATCGAGTGAATAAAATTCCGCGGCCGCTCGCTGATAAGCCCGATCTTTTTGAAGCCAGTCGGGCGATCCGGGTGGTGTGTCGGCGGGTGTCTGCTTACCACTCGAACAATTATTAAATACCTGATCCTGTCCACTTACCCAGTTCTGTACTCCCGGGTCATTCGGGCCGTGAGAAGTCATCCGCGAGCCCAGGGTTTCTGTCGCAGTTTCGAATGCATTTTTCGTGCAGTTGGGGAAAAAATCATATCCGCCGTAGGCTCGTTCGACGTAGATCTCCGGCGTCTTTTCCTCTTTACCGACTACTTCTTTACGTTTCTCAACCCACGCTTTTACCGACTCTGATACATCGTCCTGCGGGGCATAATTACGATCGATTTCTGCTTTCCAGAGGTCGACGAGTGCTGCCTGATCATCGGCTGAAAAACTTCCTCCAGTGAGATAACGGTATGCTGAGAAAAGTACGGAACGGTGATAACCCGGCTTTAATATACCGAGGCGGCCGGATGCAAAAGTTGAGTACGGATTCTCCGGAGCTTTCTCGTTGTTGAACATCGGCGTTGTATATCCCGGTCCGCAGGGAAGTGCCTGTGACAATAACGTGAGAAGTAGAAGAGTGCTTGTTGCGAATCGGAAAAAGCTTTTCATTTTAGTGTCTGAGCGGTAACGAGCCAATACGTCTATACTTTAACTTCGAATTGATTTAAAGACGAAACGTTGCAAGAAAAAAAGCCTGTTTCGGCGATCCGGAACAGGCTTTGGATAGGATTATTTTGAGGCTTAAACGCTCATGATCTCAGCTTCCTTATTTTTTGAAACTTCGTCGATCTTTGCTATATAGGTATTGGTCGCTTTTTGGACATCATCCAGGCCGCTACGTTCCTCATCCTCTGATATCTCTTTCTCTTTCAGCATCTTTTTGAGCGAATCGTTCGATCGCTGGCGGACGTTTCGAACTGCGATTCGATGCTCCTCTGCGATCTCATGAACCTGCTTCGCAAATTGTTTGCGTCGCTCTTCGTTCAATGCGGGTACGTTAAGACGAATTATCTTGCCGTCATTTGAGGGCGTCATGCCGAGGTTCGCCGCTACAATTGCCTTTTCGATCGCCGCCATAGCCGTAGCATCCCACGGTTGGACGGTCATCATCTGCGGTTCTGGAACGGCGATCGAAGCCATCTGACTGAGTGGCGTCGGCGTACCGTAATAATCAACTGAAACCGCATCGAGTAGGCCGATGGTCGCTCGACCGGTTCGAATATTCGATAGTTTGCGTTTAAAGTCCTCTACAACGAGTTCCATTTTTGGGCTCGTTTCTTTAACTACTTCTTGAGCGCTCATAACTAATTACTAACTAAAGTCCCGATCGAGAGATCACCACACACTGCCTTGATGATGTTTTCGGACCGTTTCATATTAAAGACCATGATCGGAAGATCGTTGTCCATGCACAGAGAAATTGCCGATGCATCCATCACTTTTAACTGCTTTTCAAGGACCTCTTGATAGGTGATCCGATCGAATTTTGTCGCATCGGGAAACTTCATCGGGTCAGCAGAGTAGATGCCGTCTACTTTCGTGCCCTTTAAGATCACTTCAGACTCGATCTCCAAAGCACGCAATGCAGCCGCAGAATCTGTTGTGAAATACGGATTTCCGGTCCCAGCGGCAAAGATCACCACCCGCTGTTTTTCAAGATGCCTGACGGCCCGCCTTCGAATGAACGGCTCGGCGAGCTGCGGGATGTCGATCGCCGACATAACGCGAGTGAACACATCCGCTTGTTCAAGTGCGTCCTGCAAAACCACCGCGTTCATGACGGTCGCAAGCATTCCGATATAGTCAGCCGCTGCTCGGTCCATATTGCCGGCAGATTCTGACACACCCCGAAAAATGTTCCCACCACCAACTACGATCGCGACCTCGACGCCGAGGTCGTGAACCGTTTTGATTTCCTGAGCGACTGCCTCCGCGACCTTCGTATCAATACCGTAGTTCTGCGAGCCCATTAGAGCCTCGCCAGAGAGTTTTAGCAGAATACGTTTAAATGCAGGCTTCATATCAGCTGTCGGTTGTCTCATGTCGGTTGTTAGTGCAGATTGAAAGTCTGCCAACTGACTGCTGGCAACTGATTATCCGACCATCGAGGCGACTTCGGCTGCGAAATCATCAACCTTCTTTTCGATTCCTTCGCCCATCTTAAAGCGCGAAAACCGTCGGATCGAGATATTCTCTTTGATCGATGAGATCTTTTCCGCAACCAGTTCACCCACCGTTTTCGAAGGGTCTTTTACAAAAGGCTGATCTACGAGGACATTATCCTCGTAAAATTTGTTTAGGCGGCCCTCGATGATCTTAGTCAATACTTCGTCCGGTTTTCCAGCGTTTTTTGGGTCGCCCTTTAACTGATCCAGGAGAAATTCCCTTTCTTTATCAAGGTCAGCGGCCGGAACGTCTTCGCGAGAAGTGTACCTTGGGTCAGTTGCCGCAATGTGCATCGCAACGTCTTTAACAAGCTGTTGAAACTCATCGCCACGCGATACAAAATCACTTTCACAATTGATCTCAACAAGAACGCCTACTTTTCCGCCCATGTGTATGTAGGATCCGACTGCACCCTCCGCCGTAACGCGGCCCGCCTTTTTGCCGGCTTGGGCCATGCCCTTCTTGCGAAGGATGTCCATTGCCGCACTTTCGTCGCCACTTGCCTCAATGAGAGCGTTCTTGCAATCGATCATGCCCGCTCCCGACTTTTCGCGCAGTGCTTTGACTGCCAATGCTGTAACTTCTGCCATAACTAACTCCAAATATGAGATAAAACCTATGTCTGTAAAAAAGCGTAGCCGTTTCGTTGCGAACGGAAACGAGCTACGCTGTCAAAAATGAATGAGTGTTTCCTAGCTTGCCTTCGCGTCGGTACTTGCTTCCGGTTCGGCCGACGTGACATCAGCTTCAGGAGTCTCCTCCGCAGCTGGGGTTTCCGCGACCGTCTCTTCGGCGACAGTTTCCGTCGAACCGGATTCCGTATCTACGATCTCGTCGTCGGAATCTTCATCAACTTCTTCGACGTCAACCGACTCGATCTCAGCAACATCATCGTCACTCAAAAACTGTTTTGGAATTGAGATTCGGGATTCAACGATCGGCGTTCCCACCGTCTCGTCGCCCGACTCTTCAGTTTCAACCTCAGCCGAACGGCCTTCGGTTCCGACCTGACGGCCTTCGATGATAGCGTCAGCGATACGCGAGGCGAACAACCTGATGGCACGAAGTGCATCGTCATTGCCCGGTATTACGTGATCAATTCCTTCTGGCGAGCAATTGGTGTCGACGACGGCGACAATCGGAATGTTCAACCGATTCGCTTCCTTGATCGCTATATCTTCTTTCCTAACATCAATTACGAACATTAAATCAGGCATGCCATTCATTTCTTTGATGCCTGCTAAGTTCTTCATGAGTTTTTCGTGCTCACGATCCAGTTGGAGGCGCTCTTTTTTTGTAAGCATCTCAAAACGGCCGTCTTCTCTCATGTTTTCGATCTCTTTTAACTTGTTGATCGATTTTTTTACAGTTTCGAAGTTCGTTAATAGACCGCCTAGCCAGCGGTTGTTGATGTAGTACTGTCCGCAGCGTTCTGCTTCTTCTTTGATGGCGTCTTGAGCCTGGCGTTTGGTGCCGACGAAGAGGACTTTTTGATTCGGACGCTCGGTTAGCGATTCGGTGACGTGGTTTAGGGCGTCACGGAAAAGCTTTTGCGTTTTTTGAAGGTCAATGATGTAGATACCGTTGCGTTCGCCGAAAATGTATTCTTTCATCTTCGGATTCCAGCGGCGGACTTGGTGACCAAAATGAACTCCTGCTTCGAGGAGTTCTTTCATCGTAACTGTAGCCAAAACTTTATATCTCCTTGGTTTATGTACTCGCGGCGAACTGTTTGTGAACCAAAGGTTCGCCGCAATGGAATATGTTCTGAGCTTGGGCTATGCCGAAGCTCAAGACAGTAAAAAAATTAACGTTTCGAGAACTGGAATCTCGCACGGGCGCCTTTCTGACCGTATTTCTTACGTTCTTTCTGGCGTGGATCGCGGGTGACGAAGCCTGCTTTCTTCAAAGCCGGGCGAAGGTCCGCGTTGAACTCCATCAGCGCACGCGTGATGCCGTGACGAACCGCACCGGCCTGTCCGGCCTGTCCGCCGCCGTCGACGTTTACGAGAATGTCGAATTTTTCTGCCGTTTCCGTTAGGCGAAGCGGTTGGCGAATGATCATTCGCAGAGCTTCGTTAGGGAAGTATGTGTCGAAATCGCGGCGGTTAATGACGATGTTGCCACTTCCGGGACGCAGGTAAACGCGTGCGGTCGAGGTCTTTCTGCGGCCTGTGCCGTAATACTGTAGGTCTGCCATAATCTTTAGTAGTTAGAAGTCAGTAGTTAGAAGTCAGTAGGGGAGCGAACGGAGCCTACTGAGAACCAATTACAATTCCCGAGCCTCCGGTTTCTGAGCGATGTGTCTGTGTTCGGCGTCGGCGTAAACTTTTAGTTTTTTGGCCATTGCCTTGCCTAGTTTCGTCTTTGGCAGCATGCCTCGAACGGCGAGTTCGATGACCTTTTCAGGTTTCTTTTCGAACATCTCTTTGACGGTCGTTTCTCTCAGGCCGCCGGGATAGAGCGTGTGGCGATAGTAGATTTTCTGATCGTCCTTAGAGCTGGTGAATACGGCGTGACGGGCGTTGATCACAACGCAGTGGTCACCCATGTCCAGGAACGGTGTCCAAGCCGGATTGTTCTTACCCGACAAGATACGTGCAATTTCAGTCGCCAAACGGCCAACCGTCTTGCCTTTGGCATCGACGACGAGCCATTTACGATTTTCCGCTAAACCTTTTCCGCTAGGAAAATAAGTAGTACTCATATTCACACACACACTAATAGAAATATCCGCAAAAATGCGAACGCATAGGATATCGAAGTAGCGGGGCGAGGTCAAGCCGAGAAATGCAGGGAAGTTCAAAACCAACTACCCAAAACCAAAGCCATTCGTTTAAAGCACTTGGTTAATCCGACGTGT
>JAYSZT010000003.1:0-2710 GCA_043737915.1 Acidobacteriota bacterium | reverse complement strand
GCGTCGAAAGATGGATTCGAGCCACGCCTCGGGTGCGGTGCGGTAGAATTCGTGTCGTTTATTCGGCGAATCAGGCGAGCGGTAAAGCTCTAGTTCGGCGGCAAGTTGATCGAGAAGTTTTGAGTTCGCCGGGGCGAGGATGTGGCGGTTTTTACCGACACCGAACCAACCCTTTTCGAGACCCAGCATCGAACGCACGCGGGCAAACGGCAATCCCATAAACCGCAGCGTTTCGCCCTGTTTAGAAAAGATAAGATCGATCTTCTCCGGCGACAGATCGATGATGTGTTCGGCGATCCCGCTCGGATTCGGATCGGCGGGAATCGTCAGCTTTCCCGCCTTTTCACGCCACAGGTCGCGGATCTTTCGTTTTGGCAATTCGACGAGCCGGACCGGTTCGCTTTTTCGGTCGATCTCGACGATGGTGAGCTTACTTTTCCACTTTTCGGTGAGTAGAGCGTGAAGTTTTTGTGAATTTCTCGACGTTCGCTTCTCGCAAATTATCCAAATATCTAGGGCCGGTCTTTTTTTCCTCGCACCGAGTTTCTCGAGCCAAAGCATCGCCGCGGTGAATACGGTCTCGACGGTCAGCTTTCCCGTCACATCAGCGATCGCGGCCATCGGAGCCTTTTCCGCGGAGTCGAAATTGATCTGTGCGAGGCGGCCGTTTTCGACATTGAGGGCAACGCGAACGAGCTTTGCACCAGGAAAATTGCCTTCGATCAGTGCGGCTATTTCATTCGCCTTTTTGAGTCTGGCGATCTCTATCTCGGCGGTGAGCTCTGAAGCGGAAGTTCGTGGGAAAAGTCGGATCGTTTCGCGTTTGCGGCCAAATGCCCCGGCAACGTCGAGCGTCAGTTCGGTTTCGCCGAGCGTTGCGTCGTTGAGACGCCAAGAGTGAAATCCGTTGTCATCGAGAAATCCGAATAGAACCTTATCAACGTTGTCGGTGATCTCGATCTCGCTCGCGTAAAGCGGAAAGGTCCGGCCGGCCTCGCGAACGAGCAGCCATTCGTGATGCAGATCGAGAGCCGCCCGGATTTCCACGACATTCACCATTTACAGTTCGCCCGCGAAATGCTTGATCATCGCCTCGGACCAGTCGCTGTAGCCCTGTTCGGACGGATGAATTCCGTCCGCGAAGAATCCCTCGACGACCACATCGACCGGTTGCGGATAGTAAAAGACGCGGTCCATTTCGGCTGTGAACTCCCTGATATTGGCATCGTGCAGTTGCGACAGACTCCACAGGATCGTCTTCACCGGCTCCGGCATGATCGTCGACAGAATGATCATCGGGCAATTCGAGATGAAGATGACGGCGTCCGGGTTTTTATCGCGAAGAATGCCGAGCAGATCAAGCATGTCGGTACGCCATTTTCGCGGGCTGGACAAACGCATCACGTCGTTGCCGCCGAGGCCGACGAGAATGTAATCGAATGTTTCGTCCGGCATTTTCGGTATGAGTTCGTTGATCGTGCGGCGGGCGGTGACGCCGTTTTTGCCGATCACCTTCCACTCGACCGTCCGTGAGATCAGGCCGCTGAGTTGCTTCGCGAACTGACCGGCAAGGGCGAACTCGTGCGTTCGGGCACCGAGCCCGGCGACGGTCGATTCGCCGATGACAAAGAGCTTCGCCGCGTTCTCGCCTGTCCCGTATTTGCCGTGCTTGTCGCCGGCCGCATCGGGCAGAACGCCGACCTTCCAACGGGTGATCTGGCCCTGAATGTACAAAAACGGAGCGATCGGAGCGATCAAGGCCGCCCCGGCCAAAAATTTCCGCTGCAAACGCCGCAGATTCTTATCGTTGTTGTTCATTTCCACGCATGTTAAAATTTATACACTCAAATGTTCTTGTCAAATCGACGTCGTACATTCCTGCTTTTCGCTCTCATCGTTCCGTTGTTGCAGGCGTGTGGTTCATCGCAACCGACGACAAACAAAGACTTTCCGGCGATTGACGGCGAGCGCAACGCATTTCCGTTCTCGATACGCGAACCTAAAATTTATTCAGGCGAGATCGTCCAGACGTCGGGCAGCGTAACGACGGTTTATTTTGTTGCGAGAAATGGCGATAGGAGCCGGATCGACTTCGACCGGGGCGGCGAGAATCAAATGTCGAAGGTGCATAACGACCGTGACATTGTCGTATCATATAAAACGAAGAGTTACTACGAATTGCCCGGTGGTACAGGCGAAACCGGTGGGTTGAACTCCGCCGATACGTTGACACGCGGATTTCTAGCCGGGATGGAACCCGCAAAGTTTGAAAAGATCGAGACGCTGAACGGACGGACAAAATACCGCGTAAACTACACCGTCGGCGGTAAAAGCGAGACGATGATCTACTTCGATGAAGCCTTGGGAATGCCGGTCAAACAGGAATTTTTCGCGGTGGACGGAGATCGGCGGTCGATCATGTTCTCGGTCGAGTTCAAAGAACTAAAGCTTGAGGCGGATGACAGCCTGTTCGCGATTCCCGAAGGTTTTAGACGGACGGACGCACCGAAATAAACTGACACAACAAACAGATGAGTGATAAAGGATTAAATACGACCGAACCGACCGCCGAGCAGCGGGCATTTGCGGAGAACGCTCTGCATAATCTGTCGTTCGCAAAACTGATCGGGATGAAGCTCGTCGATCTCCGACTCGACGAAGCCGTTATAAGCATCGAGATGCGTGACGACCTGCGGCAACCGAGCGGCGT
>JAYSZT010000002.1:0-27070 GCA_043737915.1 Acidobacteriota bacterium | reverse complement strand
CGGATCAAGCGAATTCGCTCGTTGGAAGGCAGCGAGAGCTTCGGGATTTCGATTCTGCGACATTCGGATCATGCCGAGAAACAGTTGGACCTCACTCGTGTCACTAGAACTGGCCATTGCCTTTGAAAGCAGCGAATCGGCTTTCGCGATCTCTCCTGCTTGGAAATATAAGATCCCGAGCGGAACATATATCTCTGTCAGACCACGGTCATTTTCAAGAGCCTTTTCATAATTCAAAATTGCCTCTGAGTCCTGCCCAAGGTCGGTAAAAACCTCACCGAGTCCGAAATACGAAGCGGCATTTTTAGGATTGTTTTTTAGTGATTCAAGAAAATAAGCCTTTGCCGTCGCAGGCTGCTCTTTCAGCAGAAGCTCTGTGCCCTTTACCGCGAGAACATCACTTAAGCCTTCTTTTGCCTTAATATTCTTCCCATTCATGACAACCGCTTCGCGAAAAACGTTGATCGCGTTTTCGTTATCACGTCGGTCGATGTAATATTCGCCGACCCCCGCAAAAAGCGTCGAGGCTTTGTCCGGAGCCATCGTTTTTACCGCCGGTGGCAAATTATCGGGCGTAACCGGCGTTAGTCTTACGCGATTAGGTTTTGAGATCGCGAGCGTATCGTACTGCTTTTTGATCTTCTTTGTGGTTTCAAGACGCTGTGTACGGGTTCGAGTAGATCTCGCATTGGTCGAGAATTTCCGGGCTGAACGCGACGCGTTACGAAAAACGAAAACACTCGATCCGCCGGTAATATCACTGACGGGAACCAGATCGGGGCCTTGTGCCGCAACGGAAAGGCTCGACAATAAAACCGAGGCCAAGATAGAGATCGATAAGAAAGAACGGACTTTTGTCGACTTAAATGATCGTATAGACATCACTTTATCCTCACGCTAAAACGCGTTTTGCAATGGTATTTAATGGCACGTCCGAACACCCGTTCGACACACTAATGAGTAGATGACGATAACCGCGGTAAATTTTGCCTGCGTGTCGGAGCAGTTGTGGGAAAATACTACCACGAAAAACGATTTTAGGGTCTCGAAAACCAATCGGAAGTTTTGTTGAGCGAATGCGCCGAACTCCCCTCAACCTAATTGGAAGAAAGGCTAAAGATCAAGTTTCTCGATCTCCTCGTAAATTCATCTGAATTATTTCTTGCCATTATTTAACGTTAAGGCTACATTACCGTTTAGCCAACAATTTAATTGGTTTCGCGGTTTGGTTCAAGATCTACGAACCGTCCTGTCCGCGATGCCCGGAACTCGAAATTTTTACCAAAGGAGAGATTGCCGAAAATGAAAGCATTTACAACTGAAAACCTCAGAAACCTCGCTGTCATTGGACACGGCGACGCGGGTAAGACCCAACTCGTCAGTTCGATGTTGCACGTAGCCGGATCGACGCCACGATGGGGAAAGGTCGACGAAGGTACAACCATAACCGATCACGACGAAGACTCGATCGAAAGAAAAGTCTCGCTGAACAACAATTTCGCCCATCTCGAATACAAGGATACAAAGGTCAACTTGATCGACACGCCCGGCTATGCGGCTTTCGTTTCACACGCTCGGCCGGCATTACGGATCGCTGATTGTGCGCTCGTAGTCGTCGACGGAGTTCACGGCATAGAGGTTCAAACCGAAAAGACCTGGCACTACGCAAACGAATTCATGCTCCCTCGGTTCATGGTCATCAACAAACTGGATAAGGAAAACGCCGATTTTGGTCACGCTCTGGATACCGCAGCGGAATCATTTGCACGATCAATCGTCCCATTTACCCTGCCGATCGGCAAAGAAGGCAATTTTCGCGGCGTAGTCGATGTTGTCCATCAAAAAGCATATGAATTCGGGCCTGATGGAAAAGCAAAGGGCATCGCGATACCGAGCGAAGGTAAAGCGTTACTTGATTCCACCCGCGAACGCCTGATCGAACTCGTCGCCGAGTCTGATGATGCGTTGATGGAAAAATACTTCGAGAACGGAACACTCCCTGAAGAAGACATCGTTCCAAATCTCGCTCGTGCCATCGCCATGAGCAAACTCTGTCCAGTTTACGCGATATCCTCGACAACCCTTGTCGGCATCCAGACCATGCTCGACCATATTGTCGAATTCGCTCCGAATCCGGCGACCCACGAAATGGAGTACGGTTTTGCCGATAATGAAATGTCCGGCGACCGCATTAACCGAAAATACAATAACGACGAACCGTTCTCCGCTTATGTTTTTCGAACGATCGCAGATCCATTCGCCGGACGCATCAACGTGATGAAAGTCGTTAGCGGAAAGATATCGTCGGACGCGACTGTCCAGAACACGACTCGCGACGAACCCGAACGCCTCGGTGCCCTACACGTTATCTCCGGCAAGACGCTCGACAAAGTAAATGAAGCCGCGACCGGCGACATCATCGCCGTCGTAAAACTTAAAGATACCCAAACCGGCGATACACTTTCCGACAAGGCAAAACCGATCGTCTATCCGAAGGTCGAATATCCGGAGGCCGCGATCGCGTTTGCTATCGAACCCAAATCGCGGGCAGATGAAGACAAGATTTCATCCGCTCTGCACAAGATACTTGAAGAAGATCCGTCGCTCCATTTCGCTCGCGATCCGCAGACAAATGAATTTATCCTTTCTGGGTCGGGCCAGCTTCATATCGAAACGGTGGTAAAAAAACTTGCCGACCGCTATCACGTCGAGGTCGCTCTTCATCCGCCGAAGGTGCCGTATCGAGAAACGATCACCCAGCAAGTTGAAGTTCAGGGACGGCATAAAAAACAATCGGGCGGACGCGGGCAGTTCGGCGATTGTAAAGTGATCTTCGAACCTCTCGATCGCGGAATGGGTTTCGAATGGGTCGATAAGATCTTCGGCGGGTCGGTTCCGCAGAATTTTCGTCCCGCGATCGAAAAAGGCATCGTCGAAGCCGCTCAGGGCGGGGCCGTTGCCGGCTATCCGCTTGTAGATTTCAAGGTGACGCTTATTGACGGAAGCTATCATGCTGTCGACTCGGACGAGCATAGCTTTCGCGCGGCCGGACGCAAGGCTTTTCGTGCCGCGATCGAAAAGGCAAAACCGACGCTATTGGAACCGATTATGGACGTCGAGGTTTTCACTCCGCAGGAAGTTTCGGGCGACATTATGGGTGACCTCAACAGCCGCAGAGGCCGCGTCGCCGGCATGGAAACTCGTGGCAAACAGCAGGTAATAAAGGCAAAGGTTCCGCTCTCGGAAATGCTCGATTACCAATCGAAACTAAACTCCGTAACCCAAGCTCGAGGCAGTTATCACATGCAGTTTTCACATTACGATCCGCTCCCTGGCAATTTAGCTGGAAAAGTAATTGAAGAAGCCGTTGCGTCCGGCCGTGTTCGAGCCCACGAGGATGATGAATGATACTGTCTTATCGGGTTTGACGGCCACATTTAAGGCAATATTCTGGCCAGCGTCCAATCTATAGACATATTCGCCAGTGAAAAGACACCTTATGAAGGTCTCGTCGAAATAATCGATGCCTTGGGCGATCCTCGAGTCAACCTGATTGTTACCGTTAGCCGAGTCGGGCCAAATTCCGGATCGCATTCTTGTCGAACCGCCACGGATTTTTGCGCGGACGACGGTTTCGTATTAGCTTTCAGTCCCGTTTGGAGGAAAACTGTCGCGTGACTATAATTAGAGAATCACATCGCTGATAGAAATTTTTTTTGGTTAGGAGAAAGTTATGATCTATTCAAAACGCGTTTTCATTTCTTACGTTTCAGTTTTAACGTTTGCACTCGTTGCCGCCCAGTTCGCCTCTGCTCAACTTAGGCTGCCGCAAGCGAGCCAAAAAGCGTCGGTCATGCAGGCTATCGGGACGACCGATCTGACGATCAATTACTTCCGCCCGTTGGTGAAAGGTCGAAAAGTATGGGGCGATTGGCCGGTGAAAGTCGAGGGCGAAGGGACGCTCGACACAAATACTCGTCCTGACGCCAGTTATCCAATGGTGCCATACGGCCACGTCTGGCGAACAGGTGCGAATGCAGCGACACAATTCATTATTACCGACGACGTCCTGATCAACGGCAAACCTCTCTCGGCCGGAACATACAGTCTCCACTCGATCCCGGGCAAAGATAGCTGGACGATCATTTTTAACACTGTCGCCGAACAGGGCGGGAGTTTTAGCTACGACTCTACGAAGGACGCACTTCGCGTGACGACCAAACCGGAGTGGATGCAGGACAGCGTCGAAGCTCTGGCGTATCTCGTCGAGCCTATCTCAGAGACGACCGCCAAGGTAAATATCCGCTGGGAAAAGATCAATGTGCCGTTCACCTTGGAGATCAAAGATCCGATCGGATCAACTCTTGCAAGAGCCAAAATGGCAGTTGCCGCAGCGAAAGCGGATGACTTTAACACGCCGTTTCAGGCAGCAAATTACGCCCGCGACAAAAAGATGACCGACGATGCCACTAAATGGTACGGTCAAGCTCTAGCCGTTGCCGATGCCGAACTAAAAGCCGGCGACACCTACCGAGCTAATTTGCGGAAATTTAACGCCCTTGCCGCCCTAGGCCGCGGTTCGGAAGCCGTACCGTTCGGCGAAAAAGCCGTCACCCTCGGCAAATCAGCCACCCCGAAAGTCGACACCGCAGCCCTCGAAAAAAGGATCGCCGACATCAAAGCCGGTAAGTAGAAGGTTCCATCTGTTAACAACAAATCGCACGATTCGGATCAATTCCGATTCGTGCGATTTGTGTTATTCGTAGCTTACTCGTCCTAGATCTCTCGGCGACAGACTGAAAAAAACCGCCAACGCGACCGTACAGAGAACGATTTTAGAAGTTCAATTTTTTACTCATCGAATCGGTTATAATTCCGTCATCTGATTGATTGCCGCTAAGTCTTAGTTGCTATAGTAACGTCCCCTGCACTCCGCACGGGACCGAATATACGCTGTCGCCGGTGGCGACGATCAGGTCTCCTTTTCTGGTGAAGCAGATGCCGACGGCATTATTTGCGGCAACGAAGTGTTTCGCTGTGGAACCGTCCGACGAGATCTGGACGATGCCGTGTTTGCCTTGATAACAGGCTACGACGTAGAGGTTTCCGTCTTTGTCGAACGCCATTCCCTGCGGACGGCCAAAGCCACGAAAGTATTTTTCGTCGAATCCTTCGTTATCGACAACGTGTACGGCGTCGTGGCTCGCGAGACCGGGAGCGGTCACAAATAGACGTCCGTCCGTGCCGAAGGCGAGATGATATGCTGCGACCGACGGTTCCATGACCGTGAACGTCTCGACATCGCCAAAATCGCGCACCCGATGGATCGTTCCGCTGCGGTCACCGATGTACATCAGGTTTTCTGAGTCGAATGCGATGCCCGTTGCGATCCCAAGCCCGGTCGCATAAACCGTTGCGGTGCCGTTCCTATCGACAGAATAAACCTCGCCCTCAGCGCGGTTCGTGACGTACATGCGTCCGTCATTGTCGAAAGCAATTCCGGTCGGATTCAAGATCGGTTCGGGAAATTCGTCGAGATAACCATCTGTCTCGAGGCGAAAAAGTGTAACCGGCAGTTTCTGGCCGCGACCGCCTGACTTCGTCAAAATGATCGCATCAGTCGCAGGATCGACCGCCGGGTTCGCGACGATATGCATATTCTCGGCGATCCGCCGACCTACGACCATATCGACCGTAGCACTTCGGTCTTCACCGATCTCGAGATGAATGTGGGCGTGTTCGCTCGGTATGTCGTGAGGCACCATCGCCAGAATCCGTGATGATGAAGCAGCGGTGATCCCGCATTTAACGCCACCGATAAAAACTCCGTGGTCGCTACCTGAAGTAACCCGAAAGCCCTCACAATTTACAGCGATCTCGCTGCCCGGGATCGCAAACGGCGGTTCAACCGCGATTATTTTTCCTGCTCGATTCATTGTTGATATAATTTTACGCTCTCGTGCCAAACCTGTCGAACCGTACTATGAAACGAAAAAAAACGGCGGCTCAATTTGACCGCCGTCTAAAGAGTTATCGTCATCAGGGCCGCTTCAAGGTGACGGTGTGAAGTCGAGATCAGTGAGTTCGTCGGTAACGGAAACGATTCGAGGCAGATAAATGGCTTGTTTACTCTGCACAGAAAAAACCACGGTCTGACCGGCCCCAACGCTCAAAAAGCGATAATAACCGAACGTGTTTGTTCTGGCGTAAACCACATTTCCGTTTTGGTCCGTCATCACGACGGTGTTGCCCGCCGAACCTCGACCGTCGGTCGCTGAAGCCGTTCAACGGCGCGAGATTTCTATTGACCTAGAAGTTTGTTAGGCGTTAAACTGGTTTAGACAGCTTCATGTGCTGACAGTTTTGGCTTTCCCTTCAAACACCAGTCTTTTGCCGCCGAAACTTCAACTTGATTTCAGAACTTATGCCGACCCGAATTGATGATTTATTGCGAATGGCGATGAGCTTTGGCGCCTCGGATCTGCACCTGCGTGCCGGGTCGTTTCCTGTTATTCGGGTCACAGGCGAGCTAAAACCTCTTTCGGGTGTGGCCAAAATGACGCAGGATGAAACTTTAGAAATGGCGTTTTCGATGATGTCGAATCGCCAGAAGCAACACTTCAAAGAGGTTTTCGAGGTCGATATCGGATACGGCGTTGCTGGACTTGGTCGTTTTAGAATAAACATCTTTCAGCAGCGAAACTCCATCGGCATCGTTGCCCGAGTTATTTCAGATACTATTCGGTCGTTCAATGATCTTGGGTTGCCTCCTATCCTAAACACAATTGCGAACGAAAATCGCGGATTGATCCTTGTAACTGGCACGACCGGTTCAGGAAAATCAACGACGCTTTCGGCGATCGTTGATCACATCAATCGGACCCGAAATTGCCATATTGTCACGATCGAAGACCCGATCGAATACCTTCACAAAGACAAAGAATCGTTCATTACCCAACGCGAGGTCGATGTCGATACGCGTAATTTTGCCGAAGCCCTTCGCGGCAGTTTACGTCAGGATCCGGACGTGATCCTGGTCGGCGAAATGCGTGATCTCGAAACGATCGAAACCGCTTTGGTCGCCGCTGAAACCGGCCATCTTGTTCTATCGACGCTTCATACGCTCGACACCTCGGAGACTTTAACCCGAATAATTTCAGCATTTCCGCCGTTTCAACAAAAATCGGTCCGCATTCAACTCGCTGGTTTGTTAAAAGCCGTAGTGTCGCAACGACTGATGAAATCTGCCAAAGGGAATAGCCGTATTCCGGCGGTCGAAGTGATGATGTCGACGCCATTGATTCGCGACTATATTCTTCACGAAGACAAAACGGCCGCGATCCGCGACGCCATTTCTGCTGGTACTTCTCAGTACGGAATGCAGACCTTCGATCAATCGCTTTTCTATCTATATCAGTCTGGCCTTATCAGCCTCGATGAAGCCCTGCGCGGATCGACTAACCCGGACGAATTCCGGCTCCGCCTCGCCGGCATCTCCAATACGACATCGCTCGCGCGAGACGATATGGAACGATCGAGTGGTGTCTCCAGCATTAGCGATATGATCGTACGAAATTGATCTTGTCTGCGTCATCGACTGTCGATCCCGCGTAAATCGAGATTTCATAATGTTTTTCAGAACTTAAGTCTTGACACGAAGCCCTTGGAACGTGTAGATTTTAGGATTACCAAGCCGAGCGGAAGGACCACAGACCTTAGCAATTTTTCATTGCCCGCTATTGCATTTTGGAGTCGAAGATGTGCTAAAAAGGGCGAGCACTGAGGAAACGCAGTGGAGGTTCACTTCAGTTCTTCGGTTGGCGAGGTAAAAGCGAAACGGACACGAGTTCGGGACGCGGTTTAATTAATTAAAGGGAAGTTAAAACACCGGTAAATGACAAACGAGGTTAAAAAGGAAATCGAAGAATCAGCCGTCACTGAGGCTCCGATCGTAGAAACAGCGGCAAAGACGGATACATTGGCTGAAACGCAAGCGGCTCCGGCCATTGCATTGGACGAGGAACATGGCACTGCAGATTTCGATTTCGGCGCCATTCTCGAGCAGTTTGAGCAGGAGCAAACGGTGTTTCATGCCGGCGAACTTGTCGAAGGCAAGGTTGTTGGAGTGTCTGACCGCGGGATCCTGGTCGATTTCGGCTACAAAAGTGAGGGCATTGCTCCAGTTGAAGAATTCACTGGCGAAGACGGTCAACTGAATGTCTCCGTCGGAGACACCATCGAGGTTGTTCTCCGCAGCATGCACTCCGGCGATGGTCCACCAATGCTCTCCCGCGTTGATGCACTCGGTCGCAAGGCCTGGGATGACATCGAAAAAGCTTTTAACGAAGAAGCAAATGTTATCGGCACTGTTGTCGACAAAACCAAAGGTGGTCTTCGCGTTGACATCAACGGTATCGAAGCATTCCTTCCGGGTTCGCAGATCGATTCCCGTCCGATCTATAGCCTCGACCAATACAAAGGTCAGCAGATCGAAGCAAAGATCATCAAATTTAGCCGACGACGCAATAACATCGTCCTATCACGTAAGGTTTTGACGGATGCAGTCGTTAACGTGCAGAAAGCTGAGACGCTTGCCAGCATCGAGGTTGGCTACGTCATCGAGGGCACGATCAAAAACCTTACCGAGTATGGAGCCTTCGTCGATATTGGTGGAATTGACGGCCTTCTCCACGTGACCGATATGTCATGGGGACGCCTTCATCACCCGGGTGATCTGTTCAAGGTCAACGACCACATTCAGGTCAAAGTGCTCAAACTCGACCGTGAACGCGAGAAGATTTCCCTCGGCTACAAACAGCTGTTACCGGATCCTTGGTCGACGGTTATTGAGGTTTACCCGGTCAATACTAAGATGAACGGCAAGGTTTCCTCGGTCACCGAATATGGTGTTTTCGTCGAACTCGAAGCCGGCGTCGAAGGACTCGTCCACGTTTCTGAGATCTCGTGGTCAAGACGTTCGCAGAGCCCGAAGAAATTATTCAACCGCGGCGACGATGTTGAAGTTCAGGTTCTAGGTGTCGACACAGTCGAAAAACGTATCAGTCTCGGCATGAAACAGTTCCAGGAAAATCCTTGGGAGAATGTCGATATCCGTTATCCGATCGGAACGAAAATTCACGGCCGGGTTCGAAATCTTACAGATTTTGGTGCTTTCATTGAGCTTGAAGAGGGTATCGACGGACTCGTCCACGTTTCCGATATAACCTGGGCGAAAAAGATCAAACATCCTAAGGACGTTCTCAAGAAAGACCAGGAAGTTGACGCGATCGTCACCAGCATCGACAAACAAGGCCAACGCCTTTCACTTTCGATGAAGGATCTAACGCCGAGTGCGTGGGAAGGCTTCGTTGCTACCCATCGTCCGGGCGACACCGTTCGCGGTAAGGTCACCAGATTTACTAACTTTGGAGTGTTTGTCGAACTTGGTGAAGGTCTCGAAGGTCTCTGCCACATCTCCGAACTTTCCGACGACCACGTCGATCGTCCTGAATCCGTCGCTGAGATGGGACAGGAAATGGATTTCAAGATCCTGCGAATCGACCAAGCCGACCAGAAGATCGGACTTTCGCATCGTTCGGTTGGTAAAGACGACGAGCCGGGTACGAGCATCGAGACAAGCTCGAAGATGTTTACGTCGGACGCTAAGGGCGGAATGGCCAGCCTTGGCGAACTAGCGAAACTCAATTTCGGCGGTGCGGTTGAAGAGACTCCGGTCGAGATCGATCCGGAAGAAAAGAAAAAGGCAAAGCTCGAAGCCAAAAAGATCAAGGCCGATGAGTTCGCCGCCAAACAAGCCGAGGCTGCAGCCGCAGCCGAGGCCGCACCGGTAGAAGAAGAGGTTGCTGCTGAAGCTGAGGAAACTCCGGCAACAGAAGCGTCTGCTACCGAAGCCGAAGAGGTTGAAGAAACACCGATTGCTGAAACAGCGGCAGCCGAAGATGTAGATGCCGAACCTGCGGCCGAAGAAGCTCCAGTCGAGGAATCGGCGGCTTCAGAAGTAGTTGCCGAAGAAACACCGACAGCTGAAATCGTAACCGAGGAAGCAAGCGAAGCCGAGTCAGAGAAAAAGTCAGCATAGGTTGAAAGTTGGAATTAGTGCCACATCGTTGTTGGAGTAGAATCGAGAAATGACTAAAGCTGATCTGGTTGAAAAGGTTGCTAAAGAAGCCGAAATGACCAAAAAAGACGCCGAACAACTTGTCGAGATCATTTTCGACAGTATAACTGGCTCCCTTAATCGGGGTGAAAAGATCGAGCTTCGCGGTTTTGGAAGCTTTCGTGTCCGCGAACGAAATTCTCGAAAAGGACGTAACCCCAAAACGGGCGAGGCAGTTGAGATTCCGGCAAAGCGAGTCGCTTACTTCAAGCCAGGTAAAGAGCTTAAGGAACTCATCAACGTAACGTAGGTGAAAAGGTGGATGTACTTTGGAGTCCTTGGCGATATAGCTACATAACAGAGAGCAGTACCACGAGTTTATCCGGATGTGTTTTCTGCGATATTCTTAACAACTCGGCCAGTGATGAGGAAAATTTCATTCTTCATCGGGCCGAGTTTAATTTTGTCATCCTCAACATCTACCCGTACACGTCCGGCCACCTGATGGTGATCCCGTATGACCACTTCCCTTCTCCCGATGAAGCCGGGAAGCAAACAACCGACGAGATGATGGACATCGTCAAACGCTGCACCGCCACTATCAAAGAGGCATATCGCCCGGATGGTATAAATATGGGCATGAACATCGGCCGCTCGGCCGGAGCAGGCGTTGCCGATCATTACCATATGCATTTACTGCCGCGTTGGGCGGGCGATGTAAATTTCATGACCGCCATCGGCGAAACTAGGACACTGCCCGAAACACTTCGAGTTACTTATGAAAAATTAAAGATCGCGTTCTGAATATTTCGAATGCCGACCTTTATTCTCCCTCAAGGTTCGATTCAAACCCCTTTCCCTATCTCACCATAATGCTCTATTCCGCAGCCCGGGCAGACACCGTGGCTAAATCGTGTTTCCGACCGGTTGCTTATATATGATTCGAGAGGTTGCCAGACGTTATCTTCATCTCTGATCTTTTTACAAAAGCGGCAGATATGGCTCTAGATATCAATTTGGGCGATGGATCGGATATTCTCCGCAATTTCGCGAGAGATAGGAGTATCTCTTATTTGGAAAACCCTTGGACATATTCGGACACTTCTCCAACAAGCACGTTCTTTACTTCGCCGATTTTCCTTCGGCTCTATCGGGTTGCTGCGATCGGTCGATCGCTTCGTCTTCGATCTCGCCACCCGGACTAATAGGTATGTCCGCCGGGTCAGCGTATTTCAGTCCGCGTTCTTCACTGTCTTCTTCGGGCTCAATGAATTTGAACTGACCGGAACTTGGCGGCACATAGCCCGGATAATCGACTCGGGAATGATAGATTGCGACCAGGGATTTGATCATCGATTCGCGTATCTGCGTTAACTCGCGCAAGGTGAGATCACACTCGCCGAGTTGGTCGTCAGCCAGGATCGCATCGATTATCTTGGTGACAATAAACCTTATGTTCTCAGGGTTTGGCTCCGCCAGAGAACGAGCCGCGGCCTCGCACGAATCGGCGATCATCATTATCGCTGATTCCTTGAACTGAGGCTTAGGCCCCGGATAACGAAAATCATTTTCCGATACATCTGTCTCACTGCGAGCCTCGGCCTGTGCCTTCTTTAGAAAATAATGAAGCGTGCGCGTGCCGTGATGTTGTGGAATAAAATCGATTATTCGCTGCGGCAAACCCATTTCCCGTCCGAGTTTTATACCGTAGGTCACGTGACTGATGATTATCTTCGCACTTTGCGTCGGCTTCAATCGATCGTGCGGATTTTTTCCTAATTGATTCTCCACAAAATGTTCCGGAGCCGCCGTTTTACCGATGTCATGATAAAGGGCACCGATTCGCGTGAGCAGACCGTTCCCCCCGACGACGCGGCACGCCTCCTCAGCAAGTTGGCCGACGGCGTGCGAGTGCTGGTTCGTTCCCGGAGCCCGCAACGCGAGTTGACCAAGTATGGGGAGATCAGCGTTGGATAGCTCGAGCAGCTTCACGTCGGTCAAGATGCCGAACGACGTCTCACAAATCGGCAGCAGAACCGCCGTGACCGCCGCCGTAATAATTCCGCTAGCTAGTCCACAGGCGATCGCAAGTAAAATCGAGTTTAGAATAAACGGTTGCTGGGTGTATGCGATCAAGGCGATTGCTAGCCCGGCACTTGCAAGCCCGACCAAAACTCCTGCGATCGTCACCGTCTGTCGGTTACGGTAACGGCCAATGCCATAGACGGATATCGACGAAGCGATAGCAGCGAACAGTACAAACTCTAGCCCGCGAGGAGCCAGAAACCCTGCAATGATCGCGTTAAGAAATCCTGTGAACAGAGCGGTGGGCCGGTCCGCAAGCAAGGTTAGAAGCAAGCTGCCGATCGCAAAAGGTATCGCAAACGACCACAACATCGTGTCGTTCAGCGGTGCCCTGATATTTTGCAAAGCCGTAAATTCAGCGAGCCTGAAAAGTGCAGCGACGAGACCGGTCTGCACGACAACGATGAAGCCCAGCAAAGCGAACGTCTTGCGTGGCGATAGTGCGAGACGAGGAACGATCCCTCGATGTTGGACAAATTTCCACGCGATCCAAAACAAGGCCGAGATCAGTAGAAGGACGCCGAAAAAGCGATTCAACTGTCTAGAAGTGTCGCTATAGTTACGGATCGCCGCGATCTGAGATAGCATCGGTGCCGTTATCTTTAAACCTTCGTTAACGATCTGTTCCCCGCGTTTTAGTGTTACGGTTGGGAGCTGAGCACGTTCGACAGCTACCTGGCGAGCAGCTTCAGTGGCAACGCTATCATATGAAATAGTCGGCTCAAGGAGGATCTCTGTCGCGACGTAAAACGCGTCGACCTCTTTCGTTGACAGGCTCTTCACGCTCGCAATTCTCGCTTTGAGTTTCGCCCTCGCGGTCGAAAGCATTGTCCAGTTGCTCTCCGGCATTGTCACCGTTGCCTGCTGACCCGGCTTGGAGCGGTCGAAGACGTTAACATCGTTCTGAAAATACTGTTTTTCAGAATCGTCGTAAATATATCCCTCGCTACTCTCCCGAAGAGCACCTTGAATGGCATCGAGCTCGTTACGGCTAAATTCCCGGGCGGCAAAGATAGCTCCGACATCTGCTCCACCCGCACCGCTCCAGTGAGTTTCAGCCTTGACTTCCGTATTGGCGGCCTTCGCACCGGGTTTCTCGCTTCCGTGTCGCTGCAGCTTTTCCCAAGACGAGATAAATCCCTGCACTGCCTGCTCCGCCCGATTCGATTCGTAGCGAAATATCGGTTTTATTGATGCCTTTGCCTCGACCTTTTTTTGCTCAGCTTCTTCAGGATCTACGAAATAAATATCAGCAGGTGAAACAATGGTTTCGCGGGCGATATCGCCGACCTGGTAGGCCGTTTCGTTTGACGAACGCCAAAATGGATTTTGAATGAGCAGCGTCGTCAGCAAACACAGAGCCGCAAATCCAAACCAGAATTTCTGAGTATCGGACAGCGACGAAAAGGGCTTTGCGGCTGCCGCAAAAACCCTTTCCCGCCAACGCGTAGCGGGTGATTTCATATCCTGTATCCGTTTACTCATCTTCTGACTTGACTGAAATTCATGCCGCTGAACCGGAACTCGAAACCTGAAATTCATTCTCCGGCACGACGATCATTTCACCGATCGCTTCTACCATTGGCCGCAAAGTATCACGACGGATAGCTGAAATTGACACGCATCTGGCATCACTGTCAAGAGTTATGTGACGTGTCAAAGTTGCGATCTCGGCCCGCTTTAGCAGATCCGTCTTGTTTAATACGATAAGTTGGGGAATTTCGTTAAAGTTCAGGTCGCCGATGATCTTGTGGACGGATGCGATCTGCTGCAAAACGCGTGGATGCGAAGCGTCGACCACGTGTATCAACAGGTCGCTATCCGCGATCTCCTCAAGCGTCGCCCGAAACGCCGAGACGAGAGCGTCCGGCAGATCCCGAATAAATCCGACCGTGTCGTTAATGATGACTTCCTGATCGTACGGCAGCCGCAGACGCCTCGAGGTCGGATCGAGCGTGGCGAACATCTTCTTCTCTGTGTAAACCTCGCTCTGCGTCAGCGAATTAAGAAGTGTGGATTTGCCGGCGTTCGTGTAACCGACTAGAGATATGATCGGCAAGTGCTTTTGAACACGAGTCTTGCGACGTTCCTGACGCTGACGGCCGAGACCGTCAACCTGTTTCTCTAAATTAGCTATGCGGTCGCGAACCCGTCGTCGATCCGTCTCAAGTTTCGTCTCACCCGGGCCGCGTCCGCCGATTCCGCCGGCGAGCCTTGAGAATGCAGAGTTCTGCCCGATCACGAGTCTTGGCAAAAGATACTTAAGTTGGGCGAGTTCGACCTGCAGTTTGCCTTCGCGGGATTGAGCTCGTTGGGCAAAGATGTCGAGGATCAGTTGCGGCCGATCAATTACCTTTAGTTCGGTGGCATCCGACAAAGACCTAACCTGTGCAGGCGAGAGTTCCGTATCAAATACCAAAATATCCGCACCCAACCGCATCGAACGGATCAGCAGGTCATCAAGCTTGCCTTTGCCTAGCACAGTTTTTGGATCGATCTGTGGCCGACGCTGAATGACGGTGTCGAGAATCACAACATCGGCTGACTCGGACAGCTCTTTTAGCTCCGCGAGCGATTCCTCGGCTTCCTCGACATCGCCGGTCGTTACACCGACCAGGATCGCCCGGTCTCGGCCAGTCTGCCGATTACGAGCGGTGAGACGAATGCGGGCCATTTCGTCTTCCAGCGAATCGATCAACGATATGAAGTTCGTATCGAGCTGCGAAGGTATATTCGGTTCGAGAAATTCGTACGGCAGCGACTGTGCCTCAGCCTCGAGGCTTTCGGCGGCGGTCGGCACGAGATGGGCGGCGTAGACCATGCCGGGCAGGCCTTCCTTGCGATCGACTTGAATGATCGCCATCAAATCAAGCCGCAACAACGCGAGATCGGTCAGATCGTCCTGAGTGAGCTTTTCGCCGGCAAGATGCGTATGAACGCAACGCAGTCCGCGAAAACGATCCTCCGAAACGCGGGCGCGTCCGAAATCCGGCAGTTCGATTCCCTTCGCCGTGCCGACCATGACATATTCGATCTGGCCTTTGCGATTAATGAGCACGCCGATCTGCCGTCCGGTCTCATGCGAGATCTCAGTCATCTGGCGTGCAAGTTCCGGCGAAATGATCGAATCTGCCGCAACCCTCCGCGTCCCAAGCTTCTCGATCCGCTTTAGTTGATTCTGTTTAAGACCGCGTGTAAAACCGTGAACAATATTAATAGAAACCCCTTCCTCCGTGCTGTGTCTACCTTGATTGTATCAGATTTCACTACGCAATAACTGCATGACCCAATATCACATTTTGAATCTCAAGAACCCTGCCGTTCTTCATCTGAGAGAGCTTGCCGCGAATAAATTGGACTTTAACCGTATCACTAAAATCGGGCTCGATATCGGCGCCTGCTCGACCGCGAAATTTGCAGATCTGGAAATGGAGATGCGGTACCCATTACTTTTTCGTCGAACGTTTGGCGAGATAATAGTCAAGCGAGACGGTCGGTTCGTTTTACGGTTTTCAATAATAACGGCGTACCGCATGTCTTCGGCGAGTCTTTTATCCTTCATTAACTTACCGATAAACAATTCGCTCTCAGCAGGTTTCATTCCCTAAAACGCCGTCCAAAAAACTTCAGCTGTCGCTTGCGGTTGAGTCATCACATAGGGTCTATAGCATTTTGACCCATAAATGAAAGGGTCGTGAATAAAACCTCGCGAGTTTGCCCTCATCTTCCTTTTTCGTCATACTTTTCATTGCCTTATGACCAACAAACCGACACCGAACGCTAGTTACAGCCTTACTCTTCGCGTCAGAATACATAATCAGCCGGGGAAACTTGGTGAGATCACGACCGCTATTGGGAAAGCGGGTGGTGATATCGAGGGAATCGATATCGTGAGCGTGGGCAAGGATTTCTTGATCCGCGACATCACTGTCAACGCGGCGAGCGAGTCGCACGATCAGGAGATCGTCGTTGCCGTCAAAGATATCGACGGAGTCGACGTAGTGAACGTCTCGGACCGAACGTTTCTGATGCACCTCGGCGGCAAGATCGAGGTCACGTCGAAGATGCAGCTCAAGACGCGCAGTGATCTGTCGATGGCGTACACTCCGGGCGTCGCTCGAGTTTGCGAGGCGATCGCGAAAGACCCCGAGAAAGTCTTCAACCTGACGATCAAAAAGAATACCGTCGCCGTGGTCTCCGACGGTACCGCCGTGCTTGGGCTTGGCGATATCGGGCCGGCGGCGGCGTTGCCGGTGATGGAGGGCAAGTGTCAGTTGTTTAAGGAATTCGGCAACGTCGATGCCTTTCCGATCTGTTTGAACACGAAAGATCCGGACGAGATCGTGCGAACGATTAAGAATATCGCGGTCGCATTCGGCGGCATCAATCTCGAAGACATCTCCGCCCCGCGTTGCTTCGAGATCGAAGAGCGCCTCAAAGAAGAGCTCGACATTCCCGTCTTTCACGACGATCAACACGGGACGGCGGTCGTGGTGCTCGCGGCATTGATCAATGCACTCAAGATCACGGGCAAGCGGATGGACGACATCAAGCTGGTAGTCAACGGCATCGGAGCGGCGGGCGTGGCCTGTTCGAAGATAGTAATGGCCGCGGGCGTTAAGAATATTATTGGCTGCGATACGACCGGAGCGATCTTCAACGGTCGCAAGGAGAACATGAACTGGGTCAAGGATTGGTACGCCCGCAACACCAATCCGAATGCTGAAGAAGGCACGATCCACGACGTGATCAAGGGTGCGGACGTATTCTTCGGCCTTTCGGCTCCGGGCGTGATCGATCAGAACGACCTCAAAAATATGGCGAAGGACCCGATCGTCTTTGCGATGGCCAACCCGACGCCTGAGATAATGCCCGAAGACGCCGAAGGCCTCGTCGCCGTGATGGCGACCGGACGCAGCGATTATCCGAATCAGATCAACAACGTCCTGTGCTTCCCCGGAATCTTCCGCGGAGCCCTCAACTGCCGTGCGTCCCGCATCAACGAAGAGATGAAGCTCGCCGCTGCCCACGCGATCGCCGACATCATCGGCGCGGACGAGCTCCACCCCGATTACATCATCCCATCCGTCTTCGACCGCCGAGTCGGCGAAGCCGTCGCCGCCAAAGTAGAGGAGGCCGCCTACGAAACCGGAGTAGCCCGCCGCAGCCGCTCAAACTCAGACTCCGAATTCTAACCACGCGACACCTGCACTCAGATTGCAGAAGGCGCGTACGAAGTAAGGGCGTAGTTCGGACGGCGAATATTCCGCCGTTGCCCGCACCATGAAACAGTTCATTTGCGCCGTACACGGAACCCGTTTTGCCGTGAAATAGGTCTGTTGCACCGCACAAGCAACCTTTTGTGCCGTGAAATAGGTCTGTTGCACCGTACAAGCAACCTTTTTTGCCGTGAAATAGGTCTGTTTGCACCGTACGAGCAACCTTTTTTGCCGTGCAAAAGGTCTTTCGAGCCGTACAAAAGATGTTTTGAACCATACGAAAGGTTCTTCGCGTCACAAAATGACTCCCAAGCAGGCCAAACTCGGTCGTAACCACGCAGCCACGGTCTGATTCGACCTTTCCCATTTCTATGTGGTTATAGCTGACGGAAATATTACAATTACCGCGATTGCTGTCTGATAAAATCGTAAAAGCTTATGAAAACTGTGATCAAAGCAAAACTACTTGCATTATCTGTTGAGGAACTGGCGAATACGATCACGCATGGGCTGGGGTTGGTGTTGAGTGTTGTGGGATTTTTTGTGCTCGTCGTGCTTGCGGGTGTGATGGGAAACCCGTGGCTGATCTTGAGCTGTGTGATCTACGGCCTGTCGCTGGTTGTTCTGTACGCGGCATCTACGTTTTACCACAGCACGACCTCGCACCGCATGAAGAAAAATTTGCAGGTCGTCGATCACTGCTGCATTTATCTGCTGATCGCGGGCAGCTACACGCCGTTCGGAATGGTGATCGCGGGAGATTCGTTCGGGCGAGGCCTGATGGCGGGAATCTGGGCGTTTGCGATCGTTGGGATCATTATAAAAGTGATCATCCGCGATCGGTTCGCGGCCGTGAACGTCATTTCCTATGTTCTGATGGGCTGGCTCGGCGTCTTTGCAGTGCAGCCGTTATTCCAAAAGCTTGGGATGACGGCGGTTGCCCTGACGATCGCCGGCGGAGTTGCTTATTCCCTCGGCGTGATATTCTTCCCGTGGACAAGCATCAAGCACCACCACGCCATCTTCCACGTATTCATACTTGCCGGCAGTATAATTCACTACGCGGCGGTCGTGCTTTACGTCGTGCCATTTGCGGCGACACTTTAACCGGATGAAAGAAAATCTCAAGATCGGCACCTCCGGCTTCGGGCGAACGAAACGGCCAGACTACGTTGCTTTGCTCCCGATTGTGGAGATACAGCATTCGTTCTACGACCCGCCCCCAATCAAAACCCTCGAGAAGTGGCGCGCGGAAGTGCCGGAAGATTTTGAATTCACCGTCAAGGCATGGCAGATGATAACGCACGAATCGTCGAGCCCAACGTACCGACGGCTGAAACGACCGCTAACCGAAAAGGAAACTCTCGAAGCAGGCTTCTTCAAGCCGACCGAAACTGTTAGAGAAGCTTTCGACATTACGCTCGCCTGTGCCAAGACGTTGCGTGCCCGGACGATCCTATTCCAATGCCCTGCCCGATTTCAGCCGCTGCCGGAAAATATTTTGAACATGAAAAAATTCTTTTCAGGCATCGAACGCGGCGATATGAACTTTGCCTGGGAACCACGTGGTAAGTTGTGGGAAGACGACGTTATCAGGGAGCTTTGCGAGGAATTGGACCTGTGGTACTGCGTCGATCCATTCGCCCGCCGGACCGTCACGCCGCAAAATTGCTATTATCGCCTCCATGGCCGGCCGCGATGGCGATACACCTACGAAGACGACGAGCTGATGGATCTCCTTTCGCTTTTGCCTGAAGATAATCTCTCGTACGTATTCTTTAATAACATCACGATGAGGGAAGACGCTATTAGATTCAAGAACATCGTCGCGGAAGCGACCAATTAGGCGGTGAACTTATAACCGATGCCGTGAACGGTTTGGATATAATGCGGATGCTTAGGATTTTCTTCCAATTTTTGCCTCAGCCACGCGACGTGAACGTCGACCGTTCGCGTCGTCGGCATCGCGTCATAACCCCAAACGGCATCAAGCAACTGGTCGCGTGAATGCACATCACCGCGATTCTCGATAAGGTATTGCAGCAGTTTGAATTCCATCGCCGACAGATCGACCCGTTTGTTTTCGCGCTCCACCTCCGCTCGTTTGAAATCGATCGTCACGTTACCAAAACGGAAAGCCTCAGCCGTCGTACCGTTCGTCTGGTGCGGAGAACGCCGCAGCAAAGCCTCAATGCGGGCCAAAAGCTCCAAAACCGCGAACGGTTTAGTCAAATAGTCGTCCGCCCCGAGCTTTAATCCCAACACCTTGTCGATCGTCTCGCCCTTCGCGGTCAGCATCAGGATCGGCGTCCCGATTCCCTTTTGCCGCAGATCCCGACAGATATCGTAGCCGTTCTTCGTTGGCAACATCACATCGAGGATTATCAGATCGAACTTTCCGGCCGCCGCCATCTCAAAACCTTTCTTCCCATCATTCGCCGAAGTCACGTCAAAACCCTCACTCCGCAAACGATCGGTCAACGTAATGATCAGGCCTTCTTCATCTTCGACTAGGAGAATATTCATCGGAATGTTTTCAACGCCAAGTCGCAAAGCTGCAAAGACGCAAAGGTTTTGGAATAGAAATTGGGAATAGGGATTAGCACCAAGAATCTATCATCATTTCTTCCGTCGCGTCTTTGCATCTTGGCTTCCTTGCGTTAATTTTCTTTCTTCGGGATCTCGATAGTAAACTGGCTACCAATTTTCAATTCGCTTGTAGCTTTGACCTTACCGCCATGCGCCTCGGCAACTTGCTTGACCAGCGAAAGCCCGAGGCCGTTGCCGTGGATCTGTGCATTGACGACGGCCTGGGAACGATAGAATGGCTCGAAGATCTGCTTGAGATCGCTTTTAGAAATTCCGATCCCGCGATCTTCGACCGAGATCTTGATCTTTCCGCCGCCGTTCTCAGCAGAAACTTTAAGCCATTTTGCACCATTGCCGTACTTGACGGAGTTTACGATCAGGTTCTGGATCGCTCCGCTCAGAGCGGCTCGATCTGCCTGGATGGGCTGAATGGAATCAGAAATATTCGTATCAACCTTGATCTCTTTGCCCTCGAGCAACGAGCGGCACTCGGAAAGTGCGTCCTCGACGACATCGCTTAGGTTCGTTTCGACGAAATTATATTGCTTGCGGCCTGAGTTCGCTCCGGCGAAATCGAGGATCTGCTCGACCATTCCATTTAGCTTTTTACCTTCGCCTTTGATGAGTTCGCCATATCGCGCGACTTGGCCGATTTCTTTAGTCACGCCGTCTGCCAGATTTTCGCCCGCCGAATATATCACGGCGAGCGGCGTCCGAAATTCGTGGGAAACGCTCGAAACGAATTCGACCTGCCGCCGAGCCAGCATTTTTGCCCGCTGAGCCGAAATGATTATCGCTGCGATCGCCGCTGCGAGCAGAAACAAAAGCCCGAAGTCAATAGCGAGACTTCGCCGCAGTGACGATGCCAAATAGGCGTCGAGCGATCCCGCAACGTGTTGGACCTGAAGCGTCCATGGCGAATCTCCGCCGTCAGAAGAACTACGGGTAAAAATCGCCGTTCTCGGCCGTTCGCCCTGTTGAACCTCAACCTTGAACGTCTCACGCTTGCCGTTTGCCGCCTGCTCGTTCTTGAACGTCTGACTCTCGATCCGCGAACTGACGGTGACATTGCCGCGGCGTTCTCCACCGATCGTCGAGAGAATATCCTTATTCGAGAACTGGATAAAATTATCCGCAGTCATGTTCATCAACGGCACCGTCGCGTCACGTGCTTCGCCGGCTAGCGTCTGAAAAACCGCATTGCCGCCTTTGTCGCCGACCGCGATCCGGTATTCGCCTTCACCAAAATATTTCGCGGCAAGATCGGGCAAAATATGCTCCTTGATGGTTTTCTCATTGAGTTTTATCGCGAGAATGCCGAATCTCTCGGGCATTTGCAGCCTTTCCTGCTCGGTTCCCGCAACCCGGGCGATCATGATCCGCTGAATTTTCGCTCCGATATTGTGTATTGGCAAAGCAAGCGTAAGGATGTCGTCGTAAATAGGCCGAAAGGTCTTTTCATCCGCCGCCCGCGTTCGCAAAGCCATCAGTTCCGGGGTCGATTCTGTCGGGACAAACGCCCGCTGGACTTTATCATAACGAAGCGGGGCAGCATCGCTCTTAGCTTCAAAAAAGTAAAAATCATCGATCAGATCGGGATAGGTCGTTTTCTCACGCCAAAAGTCGAGCCGCTCGTTGAATGCCGACCAGTCTTTCAAGTTCCAGCTCTCGGCATCTGTTTGAAAATTGAAATAGGCACCCTGGATCTCGCGATTAAAATCTTCGGCAAATCGGCTCGCCTGTTCCTGAACCCGTGCCCGAGCCTTTTCACCCTCACTCCGGTTGATCTGCGTCAGGCCGAGGTATTGGTGCACGCCCAATATCACGAGCAAACTGAGCAAGCCCGCACCTAATAAATATGTGACCCACGAACGCTTCATACGATAGCCGGTAACGGACCGCCGAGAATGTACAATTCCGCGTTACCAACCTCATTGTCCATTGTCCCTTTTCAGTTGTCCATTGTTTTTCGGGACATTTTACATCCTTTACAAATTCTTTGCTTTCTCTTAATCACCTGTGGTGCGGACCGACATATCATCAAAAATGTCGAACGAGTGAAAAGTAGATTTTATTGCTCCTCCTAAAGAAGTAGAATGTCTCCATCGCTCGTTCGCCAAAAATATTCTAGTGGAGGCAACAAATTATGAAACGATTTATTTTTTCAATGTTATGCGTAACAGTCTTTTTCGCCGGGTTAGGGTCAATCATTCAAAAGGCCGGTGCGAGATTCAAATCTGATGAGAAGGCCCTTGCTCTGGTAGCAAAAGCCCGGCAGGCGATAGGCGGCGACGCTGCGATCGCCAGCGTTCGCAGTATTAGCATCGCAGGCCAGACGACCCGAACACTGAAGGTCGACGGCGTCGAAAAAAGCGAAACCGGAGAGACCGAGATCGCATTGATGCTACCCGACAAAATGATGAAAATGGTCAAGATCGGACGCGGCGACGGAACAATCGATGGAGATCGCCAACAGATGAAGCAGATCGAAGTGGTTGTCGTCGGCAACGGAGATAAAACTCCGAGAGAAGTTACGGTAACGACCGACGGAGGCAACGCGACCTCGGGCGGCGAAAAGCGGATCGTTATCAAAAAAGGAGACGGCAATGAACAGGTCTATACCGGAGCAGAGGCTGATAAGATAATTGCGGCTGACGCAATGGGCGCAAATGCGGGTGCAACGAGACGGATCATTATCAGGAGGCCTGACGGAACGACACAGGAACTCACGGGTGACGAAGCTGAAAAGGTCATCGCTCGTGACGGCAATGGAAAGGTCTCAGTTTTCACGACCAAGGACGGCAAAACTTCAGTTTCAAATGATCATAAGCTGATGATCGATCGTGTCGGCGGCGGCGATATGGCGGCCCATCACGAAGCGATGAAGCACAACGAAATGCTTCGCCTCACGCTAAGCCTGCTTATGACGGCGCCCGAGGGACTGGACGTCAATTACCAATTGGGCGGCGAATCGGACGTCGACGGGACAGCTTGTAATATCGTCGTTGCGGAATTTGGCGGTCAGTCGTTCAAGATCTTTCTAGGCAAATCTTCGAATCTCCCGGTGATGATGTCGTACAAAGGGATGCGACTGCCGCAGATCATGAAATTCCGCACAAATGGTGCTCCAAAAGCCGGCGACGAATCCAAAGACACGGTCGTATTTAGCCGCAAACTCGACGGTCCGATCGGCGAAATGGCTGATTTCAGCGTGAAATTTACGGATTACCGTTCGGTTGGCGGTGTCCAACTTCCGTACAAATGGACGCAGACGATCGGCGGGAACCTTGACGAAACATTTGACGTCACTAAATATGATCTAAACCCTGCAAATATCGCAGATAAATTTAAGGATCAACGCGTAATAATCAGAATGAAAAAGCCCGAAACCAACTAACCGCGAACTCAACAAATAAACTAGAAAGGCAGGAGAGAACAATCTCTCCTGCCTTTCTTTATTTCGTGCTTTTGGCGTGTTTCGCGGTTAACCTTTCTTTCAATATGGGAACTAGAATTTTCGCCGCATCGATCGCGCCCTTAATATGGCGATGATTGGTGAAGTGTCCGGCGACATATATGCCTGGGACGTTGGTCTCGAATGTTTCGCTATCATAGATCGGCACTTCGCAGGCCTTGCCGTGCTCGGTCTCGACACCGAGATTTTTCAGCATTGTCAGGTCTGCATCCGAACCGATCAGGACGAAAACGACATCGTTTAGTAATATCTCTTGGCCGCCATCCTCGTTTTCCATCACGATCGAATCCTCTCGGATCTCGATCACGTTGCCCAAAAAGAATAGCTTAAGACAGTTATTCTTGAGTTCACTTTCGAGCGGCTGCTTTACCCAATATTTGATGCAGCCCTGCTTCGGGTCGTTATTCTCCCAGTCCTTGCGGAAGATAGCGAGCGTCGTGTCGGCACCTTCACCTGCAAGAAATAACGCCGCTTCGCCCGCCGAATTGCCACCGCCAACGATCAATGCCCGCTTTTTCACCCACGGATAAGTCTCGCGAAAAGTATCGTGTACCTTCGGCAGATCTTCGCCGGGAACATTCAACTTTCTTGGGTAGTCCATCGCCCCCATTGCGAAAAGAATCGTTCTCGACTCATATCGCCCCTTGTCAGTGGTAACAAGATAGGCAGAACCGCCCGCGTGTGCGGGTGGCATCGACGCGGTATTTGGCTGAGTGTTCGTAACACCTGCTAACGCAGGCGGTTCTGCCTTCGATACATCCGACACCGTTTCTTCCGTTTGAATATTCAGATCATGCTCGAGCACGAACCGGACGTAATACGAAAGTAATTCTTCACGCGTCGGCTTTTCCCGTGCAGGCTGCAGTCCGCCGTCCGTTATCTCAAGCTCATTGATCGTCGAAAAAACCGTCAGTCCAACCGGATAGTTATAAACGGTATTGCCGATCAGCCCTTTCTCTATGACGAGATACTCGAGCCCAGCCTTTTTCGCTTCGAAAGCCGCGGTTATTCCCGCCGGGCCTGCTCCGATGATTAGAAGGTCAAACATTTTCGAGTCTTTTCAATTCCGTCGTGAAGAGATCTATCTGAGCTCTAGTTCCCTCAAGCACACGTTTGGATTCCAGATATTTTTCCCATTCGTTGGTGTTGGTCAAGGCTTTCAGGACGTCTTCGTCGAGGGCGTGAGACATTACGACGAGCAAGTCGCTGAGTGCTTCATGACCGTCGAGGAGCGATTGGATAATTGTGTACGCAAGTTTCGCGTTGGGCAGATCGATGTCGAGTTCTTCCATATATTAGCAAAATTTTATCACAGCTGGCGGCGAGGGGACGGAGGGATCACTTTATGAATGGCAACTCGGTAACGACCGCATTAATATCGCCATACAGCAACTCAGTGCCTACCGGCAGATGATCGTAACGAACAAACGCCAGAGCGATCGTCTTTTCTAACTTCGGTGAAAAAGTGACCGAAGTGATGCGGCCCGCATTCTTACCGTCGAGTGTTTTGAGGTCGAGAGTGTCGTTTTCGTCGGCATTCTGGCTGATCGGTTCTGACAGGATCAGGCCGGTCAACCGCTTCGCGACATGGCCGCGAAAGTGGATCCGGGCAATTATCTCCTGCCCGATATAACAGCCTTTGTTGTACGAAATGAGGCCTTCAATGCCGAGTTCCGGAACGATTGTCGTCTCGTCCATGTCGACGCCGTATTTTGGAATGCCGGACTCGATGCGGAGCGTTTCATAAAGCTCTTCAGAAATTTCAATGGATCCAGCTCCTTCGAGAACATGGCGGAGAGTTTCAGCACTATCGATCGGCATAAAGCTACTGGTTGAAGCCGTCGATTTGTAGAAGATGCCACCGCCGCCTGAAGTAACGGGCTCTTCGCCGAACATTTCGAAGTATCGATACTGCTCCGACATATCCTCGACAAAAAAATCCCCCGCAAACGTAAATCGAAACAGATTCTGGAAAACCTTTTCCCGCGTGGCTTCTTCCGTCTCAAACAGGAATCTGTCGCCCTGCTTCAACAGCCGAACAACGGCCAGCAGTCGGCCTTGAGCATTGGGAAAGGCAGCACGCATCTCGCCGCCGTCAGCGAGCGTTTTCATGTCGTTGGTGATCAGGCCGTCGAGAAACTGAACCGCCTCTTGACCCCAGACAGCAATAAGTCCACGCTTTTGCTCATAGTAGCCGATTCTGCCCGAGCGGATATTGCCGTAATCCTCTAGAAGTTCCGTATTCATTTTGTCGTGATACTTTTCCCTTCAAACCTATTCATTCTTTCGCAACCGTATTTGTTACAATACAGATAACTTTACAGGTAACTTTATTACGTCAGGTGCAGATTCACATAATGAGCAATTTATCAGAAGCAGTAGTTTTAGAATCGTTGTCGCAGATCATGGATCCCGATCTTCGCAAAGATATCGTCACACTCGGGTTTATTCACAATCTTGTGATCTCGGGCGGCGAAGTGTCGTTTACCATCATGTTAACGACGCCCGCGTGTCCCGTGAAAGAGGAGATGGAGGCCCAAGCGACCGCACTCGTGAGCGGTCTCGAAGGCGTAACCTCCGTCAACGTCACGATGGACGCAGAAGTGCCGCAGGGCCGAGGCGTCGCGAATAACATCGCCATTCCGGGCGTGAAAAACATCATCGCCGTGTCATCGGGCAAAGGCGGCGTCGGCAAATCAACGGTCGCTGTCAACATGGCGATCTCGCTGGCGAAGGACGGAGCAAAGGTCGGAATCATGGACGCTGACGTCTACGGCCCGAACGTCCCGATGATGCTCGGCACCGGTTACGGCCAACCGGACATCGAGAACGGCAAACTTGTACCGATCGAAGCTCACGGCGTTAAGATGATCTCGATGGCAGTGCTCGTGCCGCCTGATAAGCCGATGATCCTCCGCGGACCGATGCTTCACGGCGTTGTGCGGCAATTTCTAACTGATGTTAATTGGGGAGAACTCGATTACCTGATCGTCGACATGCCGCCGGGCACAGGTGATGTGCAGCTTTCCTTAGCACAACTCGTTCCCGTGCAAGGAGCCGTGCTCGTTACAACGCCGCAGGAAGTCTCGCTCTCAGACGTGCGAAGAGCCGTTAAGATGTTCGAGACGGTCAATGTTCCGATCCTCGGCGTCATCGAAAATATGTCGTATTTCATCGCACCCGACACGGGAAATAAGTACGAGATATTCGGCCGTGGCGGCGGGCAAAAACTCTGCGACGAATACGGACTCAATTTCCTCGGCGAGGTTCCGATGGGAATGGAGGTTCGCGAAGGTGGCGATAAAGGTGTTCCGGTAGTCGTTTCATTTCCCGATTCGCTCCAAACACTTGCCTTCAACAAAGTCGCCGAAGAGGTCGCCAGACAAATATCGATCGAGGCGATGAAGCCAGAACTTGTGATCACAACCCGAGTTCAGTAGAGACAAAAACAATTAGGATCAAAGCCGGTATTTCGAAAGAAATGCCGGTTTTTCTGCGTTCAGGCAACGAAAATACCACAAATGCCGTGAAAAAAATAAGATGCAAAAACTTGTTGATTTAAAGTAAACGCTGTTGTACAATCAT
>JAYSZT010000001.1:0-73247 GCA_043737915.1 Acidobacteriota bacterium | reverse complement strand
TCGCTCGAACGCAAGCCGTCTTTATTCTGTAATGCCAAATAACCGATCAGGCCGCCAAACGAAAGCACCAGGCCACCCATCGCGATCGCGAGATTCTGAGATCTGAAAAGTTTTTGATACCAGGGAATAATTGTTGCGGCCACGGCGTCTGACACGATCGCGGCAGGCGGTTGTTCGGCCTCGGCGCTCATCGAAATTGCGAACGAAAGCTGTTTGCGGCACCGGTCGCAATCAGCGAAATGCTCCATGTACAGGAACTTCGCCTTGTCCGGCAGAGCATTCTCGACGAAAGCCGCGATCGAATCGGCGTCGGGGTGGTTCGGTATGTCACTGGAAGACACACCGATACCGCCTTGCCGCTTTCGCAAGATCGCATCAATTTCTTTGTCGAATTCAAGTTCCATCAAAATTATTAGCCACAGAGGCCACGGAGTTCACAGAGTGAATAAGCCTACGTTAATGTTCATGACAACACTCTTGTCTGCCATATTCGCTCGATCTGAAACCCGACGCCTCTGCGGCCAGGTTTTCGTAACCACTAATAGAACGCATCACACAATGATATCTTGCACGAGTGCAAGAATCAGTAACGTAGCGAACATCGTTTCCAGATTTATGCCGAGCTTCGCGGCCGTTTCGCTGAGATGGCGTTTGACCTCGCCGCTCGTCCAGCCGTGCTGCGTTTTCAACTCTCGCTCGACGCCTTTGCGGATCTCCGCTTGCACCCGCGATAGCTTTCGGCTGGCCGTGGCCTCGTGATAGCCAAAGGTCGCGGCGATATCTTTCAATTTCAGATCGTCAAAATAGTATAGCTTCAGAATTAGCCGATATTCCGCGTCAAGGCCGGCGATCGCCGTGCCTAGTGCGGCCGAGACGTCGGCAGTTGTCTGACCTTCGCTGAATAATTCTTCAGGGTTCTCGGTGTGCGTACCAAACGAGTTGCCGTTGCTACTTGCCGCCTCGTTCGCGAGGTTTTCGAACTCTCGGTCTTCCTCGATCTGGACAAATTTGGACTGTTTGCGAAACTGATCGACCGCCAACTGAGAAACGACCGCCCGCAGCCATCCAGCCAAACTTCCGCGACCTGAGTAATAGGCGAGCTTGCTTTTTTTGTTACCGTCGGCATCCGTTCGCAGTCCGAAAAGCTCGGCCCAGATGGAACTTGCGAGATCCTCGGCGTCTTCGCTATTCGACGAGATCTTGCGTGCGGCTGACTTAACGGTCGAGTCAAAAGTCGCGACGAGATCTTCCCACGCTTTCTCGTCGCCTTTTTCGCAGGCGATTATCAAACACAGATCGTCCGCCCGGATGTCGTGAATGAAATCGGCGATGTCACTATGATCAGCATTAGGGTCGTCACGTAAAAGATACTTTTCAAGCGTCGCCTCGACCCGTCCCGCAATGTCACCGCCAAAGAGCCCACGCCCGTTCTCCGCGCGAGACATCAAATGCTCTATCGCTTCCGCAACGGTCGTTTTATTCTTCTCGGCGATCGGATTCATTCAAAAAGATGTCAAAATCTTAGCATCAATTGGATGTAAGTTGGAACAATCGGCGTTGTTTGGAGTCTAATTAGGTCGGAATGAGAATTAAATTAGTATTACTTTTTTGCGATTGTCGCAGTATCCAACCATATCTGTGCCCAGAGGAAGTCAATGATTCCGAAATTGTTCGGCCCTCGATAAGGGTTGTCGGCCTTTTAGGATGCATGGATAAGATAATTTATTTGCCGAACCCAAAATACCCAGCAATGGTGGGATTTGGTGCCCACAAATACAATGGCAAGATCATCGTTCAAATAATCATCGATGCAAAAGGGAATGTTGAATCTGCTAACGCAATCTCAGGCCATCCTTTTTTTCGACGGCAGCTCGAAAAATCTGCATGCCAAATGATGGAATATTGGCAGAATTTCGCAAGGATTCAATTGTTGACTGACTTAGCGTAGATGCTTACGCAGAAACGACACGATCTTGTAACCGTCGTAGTAAACCCACGGTTTTTCGCCTAGTGTGTAGTGGCCGCAGGGGATGACGGTTTCTTTGTGTTTGATTTTGTGCGAACGCAGGGCTGCGATGGTGTCTCGTGAGAGATCGACCGGGAAGCTGAGGTCGTAGAGCGTGTAAATATAGCTCTGCGGGCGAGGCGGCAGGGCGGCGAGACGATCCATATATGCCATCGGCGAGATCGGCAGCCAGTATTCGCGGAGCTCTTCGAGCGTGACGTTTGCGCCGATGCTTTCCTTAACGTGGTAGGTCGACAGACCGTGCCAGACAACGTCAGCCGGATAGCCGGAAACGTGGTTAAAGACCGCCGTGTCGATCCGCATATCGTGTGTGAATGCAAAAAAACCGACGCACGAACCGATGCTCGTACCGACAATCCCGATCTTCTCGTAACCTTGCTGTTTAAGCCATCGCACCGCTGAACGTGTATCAACCACGGCCTGACGCAGCGATTGAAGGGTTCGCCCGACATTAGGTGCGACCAGATAATCGGCACGTTCGAGTTCGGGCGGCATTCTTTCTTCGTGATAAGGCAACGTCAGACGCAACGCCGAAAGTCCTAGCTTGTTGAAGGTCTTACAAAGGTCAAAATACGTTCCGGCCTTCGCGTTCCAATGAGGTAAGACGAGAACTGCGGATTTTTTATTCGTAGCGTGCGGGAAGTATTTGGCGTAGGCGGTATTATTCTCGACCGAAGGCGTATCGATGCCACTGGTCCAAGTCAGGATATTTTCAGGATCTGAAATATCAAACTTAAAATCTGAAATTTCCGGCGAGCAGAAAAAATCTTCGCTATTCGCTACGGTGTTTTTCGAAAATTCTGCGAAAATTTTCCGCGGGTCGTCGCCGTTGGCATGGTCGGTAACATAATCAACGCCCCACTCGAATTCACGGACGATGCGGTTATTGTCGCGCATCGCGAACTCGCGTTCCTTGTTGTGCATGTAGCGTTTGAGCATAGGTTACAGGGGAATTTAGCCACAGATAGCAGGGATAGACACAGATAAGATGAATTCTTATCGGATTTTATCGGACGTCACCGGTGAATGATCTCCTATTTTCACAAGTTCGCAGACTTCGCTTTTTGGATGATCTTTTCGTAGAAGTCGATGTACTGCGGGATGATCCGGTCGGTTGAGTAGCGCTGCACGGCAAGTTCTCGTCCTTTTTTGCCAAAAGCGAGCCGCATTTCTTCGTTACGTAGAAGTTTCAACGTGTCGTTACTCATCTTTTCGATATCGCCGATATCGCTCATGAAACCGCTTTCGCCGTCGTTAATGACCTCGGGAATTCCGCCGATCCGCGTTGCAATTACAGGAACCTCACACGCTTGTGCCTCAAGCGCGGCGAGACCGAACGATTCTAGTTCCGACGGCAGCAGAAAAATATCCGCGACTCCGAGATAGTCGGAGATGTTCGATTGTTTACCGACAAACGCAGTGAATTCTTTAACGCCTAATTGCTCAGCTCGGTACTGAACCGCGGAGCGTTCCGGACCGTCACCGACCATGATCAATTTCGCGTTTTCACTGGCGGCACGAACCTTTGCGAGGATCTCGACACAATCGTTCGGACGTTTTACCGGGCGAAAATTAGACACGTGCACCAGTAACCGCTCACCATTCGGAGCGAGTTCCGTGCGGAGCGGTGAATCGGGCAAACGCTTATATTGCGATGGACAGATGAAATTCGGAATGACCTCGATCTCGTCAAAATCGAATGTCTCGATAGTCGCCTGCTTCAGGAATTTAGAAACGGCAGTGACTCCGTCCGACTGCTGCAGCCCGTATCGCGTGATCGGCAAGTAACTGCGGTCGGCACCGACAAGAGTTATATCCGTGCCGTGCAGGGTCGTGATCACAGGCACGTAGCGTTTTTGTTTGATCGACTCACGGGCCAGAACGGCTGAGATCGAGTGCGGTATCGCGTAATGAACGTGGAGCAGGTCGAGCTTCTCGGCACGAGCGACAGTGGCCATTTTGGTCGCGAGAGCAAGGTCGTACGGTTGATGTTCAAACAGCGGATACGACATCATCTCGACCTCGTGAAAATGAATACGCTCGTGATTTTCGGTCAGGCGCATCGGCATTATGGATGAGATAAAATGCACGTTATGGCCGCGTTCAGCGAGTTCGAGTCCAAGTTCAGAACCGACAATTCCGCTGCCGCCATAAGTTGGATAAACCGTGATACCGATGTTCATACGATCTAATTCCGAACCTACATCGTATCACGCAGATGTCATCACGACTAAGTTATACCAGTGAGCGAAGGAGTGCCCCGGCGAGAACGATAACGACTGAGAGGCAAGCTTTCGGTTTCGACGTTGGTCCCGCTGACAGCGGTTCTGACTCAGTTACACGAGCGATGGGGTCATTTGCAACCGGAACCTTTTCAGCGATCTCAGTCGTCGTTCCCTTTTTTCGGATCAAATAAACAACGCCGGAGAAATCGTCGGTCAGCAGAAACGAATTGGCGTCGAGCTTCATGATGTCGCACGGTCGTCCCCAGACTTTCGAGCCCTGAAGAAAGCCGTTCATAAAGTCTTGTAGTTTCTCACCTTTGCGCATGATCACGACCTTGTAGCCGTGGCCGATCGCCTTATTCGTAGAACCGTGGAGCGAGACGAGAAACGAATCTTTTATCACTGGATCCGAATCGGCATCGTCAAAATAATCAAAGCCAAGAGCTGATGCACGTGCGGGGAAGAATCCGTACGGAGCGGTAACGTTTGTACAGGCAGACGGACGCTTGATCTTCGGATCCGCGAAAACCTTGCCGTTCGACGAGTGGCAGTATGGCCAGCCGTAATCCGCACCTTCCTTCAGAGCATAGAAGGTTTCGTCAGGTTTTTGCAGCCCGAGATGGTCGCTGCCCTGATTTGTAGCGAATACGGAATTGCCGATGGCACGCATTCCGACAGCATTTCGCAAGCCTTTCGCAAACTCGCGTTGATCGCTTCCATCAGGATTCATCTCAACGATGCTCGCCCGAATTTTCTCTTTTTCAACGCATGAATTGCAGCTCGACCCAACGGAAACGTAAAGCTTCCCGCCGGGCGAGAAGGCGATGGTTCGCGTCAGGTGCCAACCGCCGTACTTATAGCTCAGGCCGTAATCAGGGAACGTCGCAAGTGTCTGCGGTTTAGTATCGGTCGGCTTCGTCTCGCCGTTAGTAAACTTTCGACGCGTGAGCTTATCTGTCTCGGCCAAGTAAATCCAATCCTGACCGCTCGAATCTTTGTAAAACTGAACACTGTTCGGATTCCGTAAATTCGTCATGTATGGCAAAGCACGGGTGAATTTACCGGTCCTGCCGTTCCATCCATCCAAAATATAGACCGTTCCGAGCGAACCGTCCGCCAGATTGTACATATCGGTGACGAATATCCGTCCGTCCGGAGCTTTTGCAAAAAAGCGGACGCGTTTTAGGCCCTCGAGGGCCGGGATAATTTCGTAATCGGAGGCGAGATTCAGACTAAAGGACTTTCCGTTTTTGAGCGTGATCTTATTCGCTACAAGCTTCGGCTGGGCGAGGCTAAGGCCTGCAAAGACGAAACATATGAAGGTTGAAAAAACTAGGAGCTTTAATAAGTCTGTGTACATTTGTGTTAATCTTTCGCTTAATTATGAAAACTGAAAAATTCCGCGTTGGCGAAGGTTCCAAAGTTGATCTCAAGAAGCATCCGACTGATTTTACGGGCGACTACAAGGACAAAAAAGTGGCGGCGAGCGATCTTGTAATCAACATTGAAAAGCTGACCAAACTTCAGGACACACTCTACGCCGAGAATGTTCACTCATTACTCATAATTATTCAAGCGATGGACGCCGCTGGTAAGGACAGCTTAATAAAACATGTTATGAGCGGGATAAATCCGCAGGGATGTCAGGTCACTTCGTTCAAACAACCGTCATCCGAGGAGCTTGAACATGATTATCTCTGGCGTCATCAAAAGGCATTGCCGGAACGCGGGCGCATCGGAATTTTTAACCGGTCACATTACGAAGAGGTTCTGGTGGTGCGTATCCATCCGGGAATTATTCAGGGTTCATTGCTGCCTGATAGTACAAAGAATGACAAAAATATCTGGAAGACCCGATTTAAGCACATCAGGGATTGGGAGCAAATGCTCACCGAAAACGGCACTCACATCTTGAAGTTTTTTCTTAACGTATCGAGGGACGAGCAGAAAAAACGATTTCTTGAACGCATCGAACAGCCCGAAAAAAATTGGAAATTCAATGCCGGCGATTCAAAGGAACGAGCTCTGTGGGACGACTATATGAACGCTTACAAAGAGGCAATGGAAGCGACCTCGACCGAAAACGCCCCGTGGTACATTATTCCCGCCGACAAGAAATGGTTCACCCGTCTCGCCGTATCCGAGATCATTGTTCAAAAAATGGAGTCGCTCGATCTAAAATATCCGGTCGTATCGGAAGCCCAAAAAGCCGATCTGCTCGAAGCGAAAAAGATACTCGAAAGCGAATAGAGCATATGATCGAGCGTGAGCGAGGTCCGTCGCGAATAAAGTTTGTGAATTAGATCTGTCCGGCGGTGACACCGGCGATCGAGTTCAGTGCGCCGACCGTTTCCGGTGGCAGTTCCAGTGCCGCGGCTGCGAGGTTTTCGCGAAGATGTCCGACCGAAGAAGTTCCAGGGATCGAAAGTATATTCGGTGAGCGTTGCAGCAGCCAAGCAAGTGCAACCTGCATCGGTGTTGCGCTGAGGGATGCGGACGCGACGTCGAGCGTTGACGATTGCAGCGGCGTGAATCCACCTAGCGGAAAGAATGGAACATACGCAACGCCATCTTTTAGTAAATCGTCGATAAACTGGTCGTCGCAACGATGAGCCACGTTGTAAAAATTTTGCACGCAGACAATCGGCGTGATCGAAAGCGAATCGGAATATTGCTTCGGGGTGACGTTGCTGAGGCCGATATGACGGATCAGGCCTTGCTCTTTTAGTTCAGCGAGGACGGCTAACGGTTCCTCGATCGGCTCTTCAAATGGCCCTAAATGATTGCCGACTCGGAGATTAACCACGTCGAGAGCCTCGAGCCCGAGATTTCGTAGATTATCGTGGACGCCGGAGATAAGGTCGTCTTTCGTACGGGTCATGATCCACGACGCGTCATCTCCGCGTTTCGCGCCGAGCTTTGTGACGATCGTCAGATTCGCGGGATAAGGATAAAGAGCCTTTTTTATTATTTGGTTTGTGATGTACGGCCCGTAATAATCACTCGTGTCTATATGGTTCAAGCCCGAGGCGATAGCTTCGCGAAGAACTGCGATGGCGGCATCTTCATCACGAGGCGGTCCGAAAACACCTGGTCCGGCGAGCTGCATCGCTCCGTATCCCATTCTATTTAGCGTTATAGAACTATCGGGCAACGTAAATGTGCCGCCGAGATTTTGATCCGCCATACTCTTTATTTCCTTTTCTGTTCGATCTTACCGAACCAAGTTCTTTGGCTAGATTCGGTGCAATTACGTATCGGTCCTTTCTCCTAACTCCGCCCAGCGTTCCACGTCTGTCTCTAATTGAGCCGTCAATTTCTGCTGTTCGTTGAACAGTTCCTGAACCTTTCCAGCGTCGCTGGCGGCGGCTGCGAGTTCGCGATCGATCTGCGGGAGACGTGCCTCAGCCTTTGCGATGCGGGCTTCGAGCTCTTCAAATTCGCGTAACTCCTTAAAGCTGAGCTTTTTCGGCTTTGGCTTTTCGGCCTCGACGACCACGGGTTTTGCGGCTTGTTTTGGGGCTTCGATCGCTGCGGGTTCGGCGTCTTCGCGTTCTTTTGCTTCGAGATAGGCGGAATAGTCGCCGGCGTATTCGCGGACGTGGCCGCCGGGTTCGAAACGGAAGACGTTGTCGATCGTGCGATCGAGGAAGTAGCGGTCATGGCTGACGACGATCAGGGCTCCGCCAAAATCGTCGAGATATTCCTCGAGGGCGATGAGCGTTGGGATGTCGAGGTCGTTGGTCGGCTCATCGAGCAGCAGAACGTTGGGCGAGCCCATCAGGATCCGCAGCAGATAGAGACGACGGCGTTCGCCGCCCGAGAGATTGCCGATGACGGCGTATTGAGCGGCCGGGGCGAAGAGAAAACGCTCGAGCATTTTGCCGGCGGTGATCTGGACGCCTTCGTTGGTCGTGACGTATTCGGCAACGTCGCGGATGTAATCGATGACGCGCTGTTCGTCGTTGAGTGCACGGCTTTCCTGATCGTAATAGCCGATGTGAACCGTCGTGCCCATCTCGATCTCGCCGCTAGTCGGTTCGACACGGCCGGTGATCATATCGAGCAGAGTCGTTTTGCCGCTGCCGTTGGCACCGATGATCCCGATGCGGTCATCGCGTTTGAGCAGGTATGTGAAGCCGTCGATGAGCGTCGCCTCGCCGTAGGATTTCGAAATATTGTTGAACTCGATGACCTTTGAACCGAGGCGTTTTGAGCCGATCGCGATATCGACCTCGCCTTTGACCTGTTCCTTCGGGATAGCCATCAGAGTGTGGGCGGCCTCGATGCGGTGTTTCGATTTGCGGGTTCGGGCGCGTGCACCGCGGCGGAGCCAGGCGAGTTCTTTCTTGATAAGCTGGTCGCGTTTGTGGCCCTCGACCTCACGAAGCGTGTCCTGCTCGGCCTTTTTTTCGAGATAATACGCGTAGTTTCCGTTGAAATTCTGGATCGTGCCGCGATCGACCTCGAAGATGCGATCGGTGACGCGATCGAGAAAATAACGGTCGTGCGTCACCAGCAAAAGCACGCCGGTGTATCGCGACAGATATTCCTCGAGCCACTCGATCGTGTCGGCATCGAGATGGTTGGTCGGCTCATCGAGGATCAGAATGTCGGGTTTGAAAATGAGTTCGTGGGCGAGGGCGACGCGTTTTCGCTGGCCGCCGGAGAGCGTTCCCATCTTGGCGGCGGTGTCGGTGATGTCGAGTTTGGTGAGCACGGCACGGGCATTCGCCTCGATGTCCCAGCCGCCGTTGATGTCGAGCTCGTGCTGGAGTTCGGAGACGCGTTCGAGCAGTGCATCGTCGTGGGCACCGGCCGCGAGATCGTGACAGGCCGCCTCGTAATCGCGAATTACCTGCATGATGCCGCCGCTGGACGCGAAGATCGTCTCAAGTACAGTTAAGTTTTCGTCGTACGGCGGATTTTGTGAAAGATATGCAAGCGTTTTACCTTTCGCCCGGACAACGCGTCCGGTATCAGGCTCCTCAAGGGAGGCGATGATCCGCAGAAACGTCGTTTTACCAGAGCCGTTCGTACCGATAATACCGATCTTGTCGCGATCCTCGAGACCGAGTGTGACATTTTCAAAAAGCGGCTTGAAACCAAAATTCTTAGAGACATTTTCGAGCGAGACGATATTCATATTAAACCTCTGAGGTTATCAGAATAACGATGGGGCCGCCAATTGTTGGGAATAGCGAGCTGGTCTGAAAACAGCTGATAGCTATTAGCTAAAGGCTGTCAGCTGTTCCCAAATCTTAGCTAAGTTAGAACGAAGCGATATCAAGCAGATCGCCGATGCGTTCGATGGTGATGTCGGCGGCGGGATATTTGGCGACCTGCTCGGTGTCGAGGGCGTAGTGGCCCTGACGCGGGAAAACTGTTGTAACTCGGTCGCCCCAAATTTGTTTGATCGCCGTTAAGATCCGCACTTTGTCATCAACCAGAACGTATTTATCGGCCGGATAGCGACGCTCGACGTCGGCCAATTCGTGTTCTTTGTGGACGTAGATCAGAATATTGCCGCCGACGGCCTCGAACAGGCCGGAACGCTCGATCTTTCGCGGCTGAAAAACGACGTCGCCGTCGGTCAGTATCACGACCTTTCCCATTTTTTTGCAATGTTTGATGACGTCCAGCGATTGCGGAAAAATGCGGTTGGCGAACGGATAATTTATGAGAAAAGTCGACATCGACAAAAGGTGCGAGTCATACGGATTCTCGATCCGGTACCGCTGCAACGCTCCGAGATAGTCCGCATAACCGAGTTCATTTCGGAGTTTTTCAAATATTTCCCAGTAATGATCGCTCCGATCCTTACCAACCTCAGTCTCAAGAAACGACCGAAGATCAGCCGTCACACTGTCATTGTCGAGCAGAGTATTATCGACGTCGAAGAGGAAAACTGTCTCTGATTTATAACTTGTCATTCCCATTGCACTAACTCGTCAATCTCCGATAAATATTCGGCATTCGCTCGGGCAGGCTGAGGACGTCGTCGATGATGGTGTAGCCGACGTTGCCGTAGAGGTCTTTTAGTTCGGCCTCGGATTCGCGGTCGATGGTGATGCAGAACGGCGTTATGCCGGTCGTTTTTGCCTCGGTCAGGGCTTCGCGGACGTCCTCGCGGGCGTAGCGGGCGTCACCGTAATCGTGATCGTAGGGGCGACCGTCGGTGAGGATAATGAGCAGTTTGGTGCGTGCTTCTTGTTTTAACAATTTCGCGGCAGCGTGGCGGATGGCGGCGCCGAGACGCGTGTTGTTTTGGAAAGTGATCCCGCCGATGCGGCGTTCGATATCGGCTGAATACTTCTCCGCAAAATCCTTGACGATGTAAAACTTAACATTGCGACGGCCTTCGCTTGTGAAGCCATAGATCGAGTAAACATCGCCGACGGCCTCGAGAGCTTCGCTCATTAAAACAAGGCCTTCTTTTTCGATCTCGATGATCCGGCGGCCGGGGTGAGTGTAAGGCTGCAGCGGATTTCGCGTGATCGTGCGTGCGGTCGACGACGACTGGTCGAGCAAAATCGAGACCGCGACATCACGCTGGCGGCGAAGCTTTTTGGTGTAGATATTCTCGGATGGCTGGCCATCGGCTTTGCGGTCGACGACGAAATCGACTAGCGCGTTCAGGTCGTAGTCCTCGCCGTCAAGCTCGCGGTTGACGCGGGTCAGGTTTTCAGGCTTCATCAGTTGGAATTGATGGCGAATGGAAGAGATCACGCCGCGATATCGCGAACGGGCGATCTCGACGAACGTGCGGTCGCCCTGTTTGATCTTTTTCTCGATGACGCGGCTCCAGCCGACGCGGTAATCGTTGAGATCGCGATCCCACTCGTCGTACGCAAAGGCAACGTCGTCGGCCTCAAGCGGCTGCTCGGGCATTTCGCTCTGCGACCACGCCTCGGCACCCTGCAGGTCGTCGGGCTCGCCTTCGTCGTCGAGACTGTTCCAGGCGTTGAATAGGTCGCGGATGTCCTCGGCGTTCTTTTGGCGTTCACGTTTTACCTTGTCCTCGGTCACGGCCTCGGCGGCGTCTTTGTCGTCGTAGGCAAATTCGCTCTTGTCCTCGGTGTTATCGGTCTCGGCCTCCTGCGTTTGCTCAGGCGTGATGTTCTGAAAAAGGTTGTAAACGCGACTGGTCGCCATGAGCGAATCGGCGACGGTCGCATCAGTCATCGCCAGGTATTTTTCGACGACGGTTTCGATCTCGCTGACAATCTGCCCGTAAAATTTTTTTGCGTCGTCGGTCGCTCCGCCGCAGAGCGTGATCTGAAACAGCAATTCGAACGGCACTTGATACATCGGCAGGTCGAATATGTACGGGCGGTTCGCTCCCAAGTGCGACTTCATCAGATCGAGGTCTTTTCGCAGGCCGCGATACGCGTGTCGAAGCCGATTGTCGATGCGGGCATTCTCCATCGTCGAGAAGACCTTTCGAGCGAGTCTCGGCTCTGGGAACGCCGTGATAACCGCTCGATAATCTGAGTTTTTTGGGAGTTTTTTAGCTTTGGTCTGTTCGCTTAACTCCCTTTCTGACAAAGCTTTTTCGCCGGTTTGAACGTCCTCGATATATCCGGCGAGCGAGAAGGCGTCGAGTTGGTCGGCGGTCGCGGAATAGAGATCAGAGAGGTCGGCGAAGGCGGCTTTCAGGCCGTTCGTGTCCTGCTCAAAGGTGCCGAATTCGATCTGCCCCGCACCGTGGGCGGCGAGGACTTTGTAGAGGCGAAAATCCATCTCGTCGTCTTCAAATTCGGCGACGGTCGCAGGTAGAAAGATCGTTTTGCCGTCACCGATCCGCGATTCCTGCGGCATCGCGGTGATGGGTGCTACCTCTATCTCTTTTCCCGTCAATGCCTCGATATACATTCGCAAAACGCCCTGGATGCGTTCGAGCGCCAGGCCTTGACGTGTTTTTTGCAGCTTTGCGTTCGATTCACGTGTTTCTAACGCGAAATAGCTGCGGCGTACCTTCGTCGAATCGTCCGCACGTTCGCGGATGCCGGTCTCGACCCATTCTTCAAATTGCTCGATCGACACCGTTTTCAGGGCACCGGAGCTAGATTTGAAGGCGGCGAGGGCACTTTCGGCGTCAGTCTCGGCGATCTTGGCGGTCAATTGGAGAATGCGGCGGATCGCGTCGCCATTTCCGGCTTTTTTGTTCGTCTTCGCTTGGCCGAAGAATTTGGGCGTTGCTCTTAGGAATGAGATCAGGACGGCATTTCCGTGACGGGCAATGATCTTTGCCAAATCGCACCAATCTTCGAAAGTATCCCCACCGGCCGCTAACACGGTGCTTCCCGCCGATACGAAATGAAGTGTGACGCTGCCGCCAAATTCGAGGAATTCGCCCGAGCGTTCCATCAAAATTACGGCGTCCCGTGCGGTTATTTTCTCTATCGCCTCCGGCAGGTTCGCCCATAGATCCGCCGTCATCCCGCCCGTACGATCGGCAAATTGCGAGGCGAGCTTTAATATCGATTCTGAAACGGCCGGTTTGTCGTTTCCATATTTGGCTAAAATAGCCGCGACCTCAGGCGTCCGCTGAAGAAACTCGGCGCTATGCTTTGCCGAACGCTGAGCGATCTCGACGGCGAGGCCGAGAATGCTGGTCAAAAGCTCATCGTCGGCGACGTCTCGCGCGAGACCCGGAATGAGCTTGAATGTCTCGAGAGAGATCGAACTCGACAGTACGAGTTGTCGCGTGCAGGCCTGAAACATGAAACTTCGGGCAGCCTCAGGGACGTTTTTTAATCCCTCCACTCCGTCCGCAAAAAACTGAGTGCCCGTTTCGACATTGCCCATCGCGAGCCGCCGACCCATTTCGCCCCATTGCCGCAAATCATCCGCTGAAAGGATCTTCGCCGCTTTCGGTACAGCTTCGACGAACTCGCGGCTAACCCGCAAAGACACGCCGGCGAGCGCCGCACTTATTTCGAGGGCCGCACGCTTTTTATCGGGCGAGAGTTTACCGAGTCGTCGGGCAAGACCGGTTATCGTAGGTTTTTTCGAAAGGTTTTCGTCAGTATCTGCCATCTTTAGAAACTATTCTACATCTTTGGCGGCAGACCGTCCGAATAGATAAAGACGTGAAAGCAGGCATTTTCGCCATATTCGATGAGAGCGTCGAGTTTGTTGGCGTTTTCCATTTCGGCGAGTTTATTCATTACGAAATTTTGCTCGTCGGCGGTCATGTGTTTGCGGGCGAGGTCGAATGCACAACCCGAGGTGTGCGGCGGCAGCGATCCTTCCCCGCGAACCTTGAAGGAGTTGGCGTTGGTCGCGTTGAGGCTTATCTGGTAATCCATCGAACGCGTCAGCGAAGTCACGCGCAGCGGTCGGCCGAACTTGCCGAAGTAGGCGTCGGCTAGCTCTTGCAAGATCGGCTTCGCTCGAGGGTTGAACATTCTGAGGAGCCGAATGCGCATTTGTTTGCGATCGCTGGCGTTCCCCAGGTCGTATTTTTGCCCCGCGAAATTTGCCGCGAGCGTCGAGAGTGTTTGATATTTCGCCGAACCCTGAGGTATCTCGGTATTGCCGCTGCCAAAACTAAACGATGAGAAAGGTCCGTCGCTCGCGCTACCGCCGACGTCGAGGTAGAAACTCTTGCTCGCCATCGGCATCTCGAGCAGCTCTTTTTTGATACGCTTCTCCGCCAATTCGGCAAAATCGAGCGGCTGTTTGTATCCGCCGGTGTTCATCTCGCGGAGCTTTGCCTTCTGTTTGATAACTCCATCCCCAAAGAGTTCCTTCGGCGGATTTAGCCCGGCAGGCCGGATGCCGGTGTCGCCGGTTCGCGGCTCAAATGCCTTTTTCTGGCGTTCGGCGAGGAAGGCAGCGGTGACATTTAGATCGGCTTCCTCGGTGTTGGCGGGCTCAACTGCGACATCAGAAATCGTGGCCGCGTCGATCTCTTTTTCTTCGGTTTCCCAAGACGCGATAAGGTCGTCGAGATTATCCTCGTCCTCACCGCCCAGCGGGTCGATAACACGGCGCGGAATGACGCTCGAAGGATTGATCGGAAGCGGAGTCTTGCCCGGTACAGCTGCGGAACTCGGATTGCGCGAAACAATAAGAATAGCGATCAGGGCGACAAAAATGATCAAAAACGTCATCACTCCCGCCGCGATCAAGAGCATCTGCGGGCGGTTTGTTAACGATCTTGGCGGCGGAGTTACAGCGGGAGCCGGCTGGAGTGGTACTTGTCCGATCGAGTAGGCCTTAGGCGGAGCGTCTATCTTTGTTGTCGGCGGATCCTCGCTTCGATGCCCGGTGTTGCCTTCTCCGAACGCGATACGTATAAGCGTCGAACTGCCGATCTTCAACTCATCCCCGTTTTTTAGAATTCGCGGAGGCCCGGTGATCTGGCTACCATTCAGAAATGTGCCGTTCAACGATTCTTCGTCAACGACGAGTACATCTTCGCCGTCGATGAAAAACGTAGTATTTTTACGCGAGAGGCCACTGTCATTGATCGCGAGAGTGGAAAGATCGGTGCGGCCGATGGTCAGTTCGCCGTCGAGCGTTAAGTTGAGTTCGCCGTCCGGCGACTTGATGTGAAGAACTACTGGCTTCATTAATGGTGGTGATCGTCGTCCGCGACCTCTTTCAATTTGGACATGTCGAGCAGCCGGGCAAACTCATCAAAGTGAAACATTGTCTCGTCTTTGCAGTAGTCGCAGTAAAATGTCACGTCCTCGCCAAGGAACATGTCTTTAAGATGATAAGCAATAAAACACCCGTAACAACGCTGAATACGCTTGCCGAACTCGGCCAGAACTTCGTCGGTAATAACAGTTTCCATGATCTTAAAATCTAAATTTTAGCATACAAGTATTTTGGCAAACAGGATCGTGCAAAGACTGAAGGAAGACCTAACCGCAGATGAAGCGGATCTGAGAGATCAGAAATGAAGTTTTAGGTGCTTCCTGTAGAAAATTCCTGCAAATATGCTTTATCTGCGTCATCAGCGGTTAAATGGTCGGTCGAGTTTTGCATCGATCTAAGATGAAACCGTTTTCCCGCGAAGTCGCAAAGCCGCAAAAAGGAAGCAAAGGTAGATAAGCAGAAAGCTTTGCATCAAATAGTTACCGTTTTCTTCATGGCGTCCTCGGCGGCTCGGCGGCTTTGCATTAGAGCTCTTTTGACTTTCACTTTACGAGGGTGATCCCGTAAAGAAAACAAGAAGAAAAGTCGAAAACGTTTGCAATTCATTTCCTGATGTGTTTTTAATAGAAATACGATGTTAGCGACAGCCCTTCACATCCATCATCTCCACCATCATGCGCATACAAATTCGCGCGTGAATTGAATCTCGTTTTTTAGATAACACGAATACAGTTTTTATTCAGCGACGCGAACTTGAACATTACGTTCAAGCGGCGTTGCTTTGTCGTTTTGTTGCTATATGAAATTAAAGATCGCTTTACAAAAAAAAGGAAGATTGGCGGATGGTTCATCCGAGCTTTTAAAGAAGTGCGGGATCAGTTTTTCGAATGGTGAGGGCAAACTCCGGACGGAGTCGTTCGACTTTCCGCTCGAGATATTTTTCTTAAGGGACGACGATATTCCGGACTATGTAGCCGATGGCGTGGCCGATATCGGCATCGTCGGCGAGAATATTTTGGCTGAGCATCCGAAGGCCGTGAAGACGGTCGAGAAACTCGGTTTCGGACAGTGTCGTTTGTCGCTTGCCGTGCCAAAGGCGTTTGAGTATCGAGACCTCAAGGACCTTGCGTCTGTGCGGATCGCGACGAGTTATCCAAACATTTTGGCTCAATATTTTGCGTCACATTCGATCTCCGCTGATATTCACGAGATCAGCGGTTCGGTCGAGATCGCCCCGTCGATCGGCCTTGCGGATGCGGTTTGCGATCTTGTTAGCTCAGGAAGCACGCTGTTCTCTAACGGTTTGCGTGAGGTCGAGACGGTGATGATGTCGGAGGCTGTTCTGATCGCGCAGCAGAATTTGAATCAGGAGCAGATCGCGATCCTCGACAAACTTCTGTTCCGCATTCGCAGCGTCATGGCGGCGGCGCAGAATAAATATATTTTGCTTAACGCCCCGATCGACAAGGTGGATGAGATCTCAAAGATCCTGCCCGGTATCAAAAGCCCAACGACGATGCCGCTGGCGGAACCCGGCTGGGTTTCGATCCATTCGGTCATAAATGAACGAGATTTTTGGGAGGTCGTCGATAACCTGAAACAAGCCGGGGCCGAGGGAATTCTGGTGCTGTCGATCGATCAATTGATCAGGTAAAAACAATGCAAATTATCAAATATCCGGAAAAAGAAACCTGGGGCGAAATGCTAAAACGCCCTGCGCTCGACACGAAATTTCTTGAACGCACAGTCGCAAATATCCTTGCTGATGTGCGTGATAATGGCGACACGGCACTTCGGCACTGCTCACGGCATTTCGACAAGGTCGAGCTCGATGAGTTTCTCGTCAGCGAAGACGAATTTCTCGATGCCGACGCCCTAGTACCGCAAGAATTGAAGGACGCGATCGCGGTGGCAAAGGCAAATATAGAGAAGTTTCACGCTGTGACTGACGCCTTGCCCGAAATAATCGAGACGATCAGCGGCGTTCGATGCTGGAAAAAAGTAACGCCGATCGAACGCGTCGGGCTTTATGTTCCGGCGGGAAGCGCACCGCTTTTTTCGACCGTGCTGATGCTTGCGATCCCTGCCAGGATCGCCGGCTGCTCCGAGATCGTCCTTTGTTCGCCGCCGAATCAGCAAGGTAAAGTCGATCCTACGACGCTCTACACGGCCAGGCTTTGCGGTGTGACAAAGGTTTACAAGATCGGCGGGGCACAGGCCGTCGGGGCGATGGCGTACGGCACCGAAACGGTTCCGGCGGTTTATAAAATATTCGGCCCGGGCAATCAGTTCGTGACCGAGGCAAAATTGCAAATAATGCGAACCGGCGTCGCAATCGACATGCCGGCCGGGCCTTCTGAGGTCGCGATATTGACCGACGAAACGTGCGTGCCCGCATTTGTCGCCGCCGATCTGCTGTCGCAGGCCGAGCACGGACCGGACAGTCAGGTCATTTTCGTCTCGACGTCTGAGGAATCGATGGCCGAGACGATCGCTGAGATCGAGCGGCAGATAGAAACGCTCCCTCGGAAGGCGACGGCACTGACGGCACTCGAAAATTCGAAAGCGATCCTCGTGAGATCGATCGAGGCGGGAGTCGAACTGCTCAACGAATACGCCGCCGAGCACCTCATCATTGCGACGGAAAACGCAGGTGAGATTGCGGAGTCGATCACGAACGCCGGCTCTGTATTCATCGGCAATTATTCGTGCGAGAGTGCGGGAGATTACGCATCGGGAACGAACCACACGCTGCCGACCGGCGGCGCGGCTCGAGCTTACAGTGGCGTGTCGGTCGCGAGTTTTACCAAGACGATCACGTTTCAAAACCTGTCGAGCGAGGGCATTCGCAACCTCGGACCGTCGATCGAGATGATGGCGGCGGCAGAGGGACTCGATGCTCACAAAAACGCCGTTTCGATCAGACGCGAATGGGGCGGAGGGCTCGATGGCATTTGAACTTTCACGTCTCGTGCGTGAGAACATCAAGCGACTCAAGCCGTATTCATCGGCTCGATCCGAGTTTACGGGAACTGCTGAGGTGTTTCTCGACGCGAACGAGAACGCGTTCGGCTCGCCGGCGGGAGAAGGTTATAACCGTTATCCCGATCCGCTCCAACTTGAATTAAAGAGCCTGATCTCTGAGGCGAAAGGTGTCGCGGCGGACAATATTTTCGTCGGCAACGGCAGTGACGAGGCGATCGATCTGTTGTTTCGCATTTTTTGTAAACCCGACGTCGACGCTGTGATAGTTTGCCCACCGACCTATGGAATGTACCGTGTGTCGGCCGAGATCAACGACGTCGCGGTCACGGAAGTGCCGCTGACGATAGACTTCGAGCTTGATACTTCTGCGATCCTAGCTGCGATCTCGGAGCGGACAAAACTAATATTCATCTGCTCCCCAAACAACCCGACAGGCAATTCCATGAGGCGTGAGTCGATCGTGGACATCGCCACGAAACTCGACGGAATTGTCGTCGTTGATGAGGCATATATCGATTTTTCGGCCGAACCGTCGTTTATAGGTGAACTCGATAGATACCCGAATATCGTTGTCCTACAAACTTTTTCCAAAGCTTGGGGAATGGCCGGACTGCGGGTTGGAATGGCTTTTGCGGGTACCGCGATCATCGATCTGATGAATCGCGTCAAGCCTCCGTACAACGTCAGCGGCATCGCTCAACAGACGGTGATCGATGCGTTCGCTGATCGCGGGAAGATCGATCAGTGGACCGCAGCGGTGCTTGTCGAGCGTTCCGTCCTGTCAGGCGATCTGGAGGCTCTCGCCTTTGTCGAAAAGATCTACGGGTCGGACGCGAATTTTTTATTGGTTAAGGTTGCGGACGCCGAGACTGTTTATCGATTTTTGCTCGATTCTCATATTGTCGTTCGCAACCGCAATAACGTTGAATTATGCGGCGGTTGCCTGCGGATAACGGTCGGCACGCCGGACGAAAATGTGCTGCTAATTCAAGCTCTCGGGCAGTTTGAAAAGATGGCAGGCGAAGGAGTTTGAAGATTATGAAGAAAGTTTTATTTATTGACCGCGACGGCACGATCATTCGCGAACCCGACGATTTTCAGGTCGATCTCCTGGAAAAGCTGAGATTTTTGCCGGGCGTCATAACGAATCTCGCGAAGGTCGCTCGCGAGACCGACTATGTACTCGTGATGGTGACGAATCAGGACGGACTCGGGACAGAAGGTTTTCCGGAAACGGCGTTTCATCCGGCGCAGAGTTTCGTGCTGCAAGCACTTGCGGACGAAGGCGTCGAATTTGCAGACGTTTTTGTCGACCGGACCTTCGAACATGAAAATGCTCCGACGCGAAAGCCCGGCACGGCGATGCTGACCAAATATATGGGCGGTGACTTCGACCTTGCGAACTCGTACGTCATTGGCGACCGACCGACCGATGTTCAGCTCGCGAAAAACATTGGAGCGAAAGCGATATACATCGAGAACCCGAACTTTAAGCTCGACGAGATCGAGGGCTTGAATGTTCTCAGCGTCACGAATTGGGACGCGATCTATGAGGCATTACGATTGCCTGATCGCCTTATCTCACACCGCCGAACAACACTTGAGACGGACATTTCGCTCGAGTTGAATCTCGATGGCAGCGGTAGATCTGATATCTCGACCGGCATTTCCTTTTTTGATCACATGCTCGAGCAACTCGCCCGGCACGGCGGCCTCGATCTGGATCTTAAGGCGACGGGCGACCTGCATATCGATGAGCACCATACGATCGAGGACGTTGCGATCACGCTTGGTGAGGCGTTCGCGATCGCACTGGCGGATAAACGCGGGCTTGAGCGATACGGCTTCAGCATTCCGATGGACGATTGTTTGGCACAGGTCGTATTGGATTTTGGCGGCCGGAATTGGCTTGTTTGGGAGACGGAATTCAAACGCGAGAAGATCGGAGAGATGCCGACCGAGATGTTTCCGCACTTCTTTAAGTCGTTTACTGATAAAGCGTTATGCAACCTGAATATCAAAGCTGAGGGAACGAACGAACATCACAAGATCGAGGCGATCTTCAAGGCTTTTGCGAGGTCCATAAAAATGGCCGTCCGCCGTCAGGGCTCCGGTCTGCCGACGACGAAGGGAGTTCTATGAAGGTTGCGATCGTCAAATACAATGCGGGAAACACCGCCTCGGTCGCCAATGCGTTGGGCCGCTTAGGTATCGAGCCGCTGATAACGGATGACGCCGCGGTGCTGACCGGTGCAGACAAAGTTATTTTTCCCGGAGTCGGCGAGGCCTCGACAGCGATGCGACACCTTCGTGATCGCGGACTCGATGGCGTCATTAAATCGCTTTCTCAACCCGTACTCGGAATATGCCTCGGAATGCAGTTGCTCTGTACCAGTTCTCAGGAAAACGACACGGAGTGCCTCGGAGTAATGCCGTATCAGGTCCGAAAGTTTCAGTCGACGAGTCTAAAAATTCCACACGTTGGCTGGAATACCGTCGAAGACCTTGGCTCAACGCTTTTCGACGGTATAACGGGCGGCGAGCACGTCTATTTTGTTCACGGATACTACGTCGAAACTGGGGAACAAGCGACGGCGACGTGCACTTATGTGGAGAAGTTTAGTGCCGCGTTCGAGTATCGCAATTTTTACGGCGTTCAGTTTCACCCCGAAAGATCCGGCAACGCAGGGCATCTGATATTAGAGAACTTCCTAAAAATATGATCGAAATTATTCCAGCGATAGATCTCATCGACGGCAAGTGCGTCAGGCTGAGGCAGGGCGATTTTAATCAAAAGACGATATATTCCGGCGACCCGGTCGAGGTGGCGAGGGAGTTCGAAAATGCCGGTTTGAAGAGGTTGCATATCGTCGATCTCGACGGGGCACGAACCGGTACGCCGGCGAATCTCGCAGTTCTCGAAAGCATCGCAAATGCCACAAAGCTGACGATCGATTTTGGCGGTGGGATAAAAACGGGAAGCGACGCCGAAGCTGTTTTTGCGGCCGGTGCGTCGATCGTAAACATCGGCAGTCTCGCGGTGAAGGAGCCGGAAACATTTTTCGAGATCGTCAAACGTTTTGGCGGAGACAGGATATTGCTCGGTGCCGATAGTCGGGACGGCAAGGTCTCGATCGACGGCTGGCAGACCGATACCGAAGTTCCAATTCTCGCACTGCTATTAAAATTTGCGTCAAAAGGCGTAACAAACGCGTTCGTAACCGACATCGAACTCGACGGGGCGATGAATGGCCCATCGTTTCAACTCTACCGACGGATCAAGTCGGCGGTTGGCGAGATCAGGCTGATCGCGAGCGGCGGCGTGAGGTCGATCGAGGATATCGACGAACTTGCACAGATAGGCTGTAGTGGAGTTATTGTCGGCAAGTCGCTGTATGAAAAGACGATCAAACTAGAGGAGCTCGCTAAATATGTTGGCTAAACGTATCGTGCCGTGCCTCGATGTTAAAGATGGACGGACTGTCAAGGGAACGAATTTTCTGGAGCTTCGCGATGCCGGAGATCCGGTCGAATTGGCGGCGAAATACTGTGAGGCCGGTGCGGACGAGCTCGTTCTGCTCGATATTTCGGCAACCAACGAAAAGCGTAAAACACTAGCTGAGTTGGTTCGGCGGGTCGCATTCGAAGTGAACATTCCATTCACCGTCGGGGGCGGTATTTCGACGGTGGACGATATTGGGGCGTTGCTAGATTCGGGGGCTGATAAGGTTTCGATCAATACGGCGGCAGTCGTCCGCCCCGAGATCATTGCTGAGGCGGCCCGTAATTTTGGTTCACAGTGCATTGTACTGGCGATCGATGCGAAATCTACAGATGACGGCTGGCGTGTATTTTTGAATGGCGGACGTGTGGCGACCGAGATAGATTCTATCGAGTGGGCAAAACGGGGCGTCGAACTCGGTGCAGGGGAAATATTATTGACCTCGATGAATGCTGACGGCACCAAGGACGGTTTCGAGAACGGATTGACGCGTCAGGTTTCAACGGCGGTCGCCGTTCCGGTGATCGCATCGGGTGGAGCGGGAAGTATGGACGATTTCGCCGAGGTTTTCGTCCGTGGCCAGGCCGATGCGGCTCTTGCGGCGAGCGTTTTTCACTACGGTGAGATCGGAATTCGCGACCTGAAATTGTTTTTGCAAATGCGCGGCATCGAGGTGAGGGTATGAAGCTAAATTACGACAAATACGCCGACGGACTCGTTCCTGTGATCGTACAGGATGCTGAAACGGGAACTGTATTGATGCTCGGTTTTGTGAACGAAGAGGCGGTCTCCGCAACTCTCGAAACCGGTCGCGTGACGTTCTATTCGCGTTCGCGGCAGAAGCTGTGGACGAAGGGCGAGACGAGTGGGAATTATCTTGAGCTTGTATCCATCAAGGCCGATTGTGACGAAGACACGCTGCTGATCACCGCTCGGCCGAGCGGACCGGTTTGTCACACGGGGACGGCGACTTGTTTTGGGGACGCGATCGTTGAACAGCAGCCGACGGATCTATTAATAGAGCTTGAAAACGTAATTGATCGCCGGCGAAATAAAAAGACCGAGGGGTCATACGTCGCCAGCCTTTTTGAAAAGGGGATCAACAAGATCGCCCAAAAGGTCGGTGAAGAGGCGGTCGAGTTAGTGATCGAGGCCAAGGATGATGATATCGACGCCTTCAAATCGGAGGCGGCCGACCTGCTGTTTCACTATCTGATCTTGCTGAGAGCGAAAGACGTCTCGATCAACGATGTCCTGAGTGTTTTAGAAGCTCGGCGCAAATAGCCCAAAGGCCGAGTAATTATTTTACGACGCCCCGTTTCGAACTCTCGATAAAATCGACTAGCAGATCCACCTGTTCGCAGCCAACGATCTCGGCAAGGATTCGCTCGACCGCTTGTGTAGTGTTTAGCCTCGCGGAGAGCAGCAGGTGAAAGGCGTGATCGAGAAGCTTGATCGTTTCCCGTGAATACCCGCGGCGACGCATTCCAACGCTGTTGAGGCCGTAGCATTTGGCGTGGTTGCCCTGGATCGTGGCGAATGGTAATGCGTCTTTAACGACAACGGAATACCCACCGATAAACGCCTCTAATCCGACGCGGCAGAACTGATGAACTCCCGAGTAAGCTCCGACGCTTGCCCGGTCGGCGATCTCGACGTGACCGGCGAGCGTTGCGGCATTTGCCATGATGATCTCGTTGCCGAGTTGGCAATCGTGGGCAACGTGCGACTGTGCCATAAGCAAGTTGCCGTCCCCGATCCGCGTTACGCCGCCGCCGCCGACAGTGCCGCGATGGATCGTCACGAATTCGCGAATTTGATTGCGCTTGCCGATTTCCGTTGAGGTTGGTTCACCGCCGTATTTCAGGTCCTGCGGAGCGAGACCGATCGAGACGAATGGGAATATATGCGTTTCGTCGCCGATCGTCGTGATGCCGTCGACCACGATATTCGATTCCAGGCGGACACCGCGGCCGAGCACGACCTCGTCACCGATCGTGCAAAACGGCCCGATGTGGCAATCGTCCCCGATCTGCGCACCTGAGCCGACAATAGCTGTTTGATGAATAAAGGCCGACATTTTAGAAATTATGATTCGTCAGGGTCAATCGTCGATTTTGGAGCAGCGGCAGCTCTTGAACGGCGTATGACCAGCCAAGTGAAGAAGATGGTCGCGGGAATAGACGCAAAAATTCCGATGATCGCTGCGCCGACGGTCGCTACCACTATCCCCAGAAGTCCGGTGCGAAGCTGCTTATTAAAATATCCGAACAAAAGCGGGATCATGCCGAGGGCAAACCCAATAGCCGAATTAACGAGTGCGAAATAAAAGATGGCTTCGCGAGTTGAGAGTTGAATTGGTTCCATAAAATTAAACCTTAGGCCGGTCGGCGATGATCGAAACGATGGTCGCCTCGGCGGTTACCTGACCATCGACGGTGGCGACACCACGCATTTTTTGAACCTTGCTGCCGATCCGCAACGCCGTCACCTCGAGTATCAGCGTGTCTCCCGGAACGACCGGACGGCGAAATTTAGCGTCTTCGATACCGGTAAAGAACGGGATCTTGCTTTCCCGGTCCTCGAATTCACGCAGGGCGAGTATCGCCCCGACCTGTGCCAGTGCCTCGATCTGCAGAACGCCGGGCATCACGGGCGACTGGGGAAAGTGACCGATGAAAAAATGTTCGTTGATCGTCACCTGTTTAACGCCGACGATACGGATGCGCGGTTCGAGTTCGATGATCTTGTCGACCAACAAAAACGGGTATCGATGGGGCAATATTTGCTGGATCGCGACTGAGTCGAGTATTGGCATAAAACGATGACGCAAAAAACGGTAAAACAGGCGGCTACAAAATATATAAGCCAAAAGCCGGCAAAATGCAATTTCGCCGGCTTTTGGCCGTCATTCGAGACTACCTGAAAACCTTGACTACTTCGGCGTTGTAGTCGAAGCAGTTCTGGCAGGAAGTGCGTTGTAGTAGGTGATAAATTCCTTTGTAACGTCAACTTTTACCGGGTTGAACGCGAGCAAGAGCTGAGCTTGGTCCATTTTCGAAGCGTCGAGGATCAGATCATAGCCTTTCGCGGTGGAGAAATCCTGCATTGCTTTGCCGATATCCTGCAGAAGCGGAGCCATCACTGCGGCCTGGCGACGTTCGTACATCTTTTTACCGTCTTCCTGCTTCCGTTTGATCGTTAGCTCTAGACTTGCATATTCCTCAGCCTTTGCCTGGGCGCTTGATTGATCAACCGGAACTTTTCCCGCTGCGATCTGTGTCTGCAGGGCTTGAAGTTCTTTACCAAGATTTGTGTACTTGGTCGTCAAACCTTGTAGTTCCGCTTCGAGAGGAGCCACTTCTTTATCGAGAGCCGTCATCGCATTGGTATACTTAACGATACCGTCTTTACCGTCAAACGCGAGGGTATTGATGACAACAACCTTCAAAACTCCAGTCTGGGCAGATGCCGAGACTGCAAAAATCGCCGCAAAAACAAGGCTGACGGCAACCGTACTAAATCTTTTCATTATCGTATGAACTCCTTAAACTTTTGAAAGGCTTGATCGGCCTCTATCTTTATTCTATGACAATACTTTGAAACTAATTCTACGTAAATTGTTGCTTGCCGTTTCAAAAAAGAAGCGTAATATCAATATTCCGCAAAACTAAAGTCAATTTCGTTGGCCCGGCTAGAATGTACGTCCTACCGAGAACCTAAATCCATTTCGTTTACCCGGCAGAAAAATACCCGGCAATTCGTCGGTGAACCCGATCTTGGCGTTCGGATTATAGTAATAGATCAAGCGGAACGGCACATTGACGATCGGCACCTGTACGCGAAGTTCTATACCGACGCTGGCTTTATAGTCTTTAAGACCCGAAAACGCACTTTCGTCGACTCTTAGCTGCGAATTCTGCTGGACCTCACCTCGCAAAAAGAACTGCTGTATCTGAGGTGAAAGAGCCGTCGGGCAGCCAAAACGGTTGCCGCGGCAAAACTCGGTGATGTAATCGGTCTTCGTCAAAACTCGTCCACGGTAGAAGAGAATGCTACCAAAGCTGCTTTCGAGCACCGGCGTATTGATCAATCCCAGAGCAGTCAAACGGCCCGGTCCTAAAAACGTGTCGTCCTTAAGAAACTCACTGTTGATCGTCTGAGTTCCGGTCTTTCGTAGATTGAAGACCGAGCCGACGTCGGCGAAAAGAGCCATCGTCGCAGGTCCAAATAACGGAATGCGATACTCGAGATTGCCGAGTATTTGCGAATCTCCGCCAATGAAACGGTAGTTTCGGGAAAACAACGCCGGGTTAGAACCTGATGGGCCGGTCAAGAGGCCGATCGATGCAAGTTCTCCTGCCGTGCGGCTGTCGAGGTTGTGTCCCGTGTCGACGGTGCCTGAACCGTTTGTCGCAAGCTGTACGTTGCGACTGGTAATAAACGTGTCGAATGGCGAAACCGGGCCGATGGAACGCGAGTCGTAACCGCGAATGTCATTTTCGCTGCCAAGATAATATCTTTCATAGGCCGGAACGCCGCCGACGAACGAGATCGAATTTGCGTTGCGGATCTTTTCGGTGATGCCGTACGAGCCGATCGTGCCCGCCGTAATGCGGAATGCAAGTACTTCCGGATTCTTTGACTTCTTCCTGCGGATCGGGATAAAGCTCGAATACGTCACACTCGGCTGGTACGTTCGAACATCGCCCCCAAGACCTGCAAGCCCAACCGAAACCGAAAGTTGACTACCGCTAAGGGTGTCAATGCCGTTCTGGGCCGGTTGGCGAGTATCGTAGGCGAATGTTGCCGTGATGCGGCTGGTCAGGATGTTCGGCTGACGATAGATGACCGGGATCGTCGATGCCGGATCGGCCAGATCATTGATCGGCGGATCGCTGATATTCGTCAGTGAAGCCTGATAGGTAAAGCCGACGCGACTAAATGTCGTGAAGCGACGTTTCTTAAAAAATAGCTCCGACAACGGGGCGGTAGCAAAAATATTCGCGCCGTACGTGCTCTGAGTAAAGAGGTTGCTCGAGTCGGTCGTTACTTGACCATTCGGGTCGTACAGTGAGTTCAGAACGTCGACGTTCTGGGTGAGGAATGTTCCTTCACCGAAAAAGCGGTAACGGCTGGCAAATAGCGAGAATCCGACGGAGATCGGACGGTTGCGGAAATACGGTTCCTGATAAGTGAACTGCAAGCTTTGCTGACGATTTCCCGCACCGAGGTTGAACGAAAGGATCTCGCCGCGACCCGCTAGATTGTTGGTTGAATATTCGAGACCGAAGAACGTTCCGCCGATCCCTGACAGTCCGCCATTGAACGATATTTGCTGTCGGCCTTTTTCTTTGACCTTAACGATCAGGTCAACGTTTCCGGCTTCTTCATCGGTTCGGATCTCAACATCCTGATCTTTATCGACCGGATCGAAATACTGTGTTTGGTTGATACGGGAAACAGATATATCTAGGTAGTTCTGATTATAGATATCACCTTCGTTGATCAGGAATTCACGACGCATCACACGGTCGCGGGTAAACGTGTTACCCGTAAACTCAAGGCGGCGAAGCGAAAACTGTTTGCCCTCGTCGATCCTGATCACGATGTCAACAATGCCTTCTTTTGCGTTAGTCGGATTGTCTTTGAAATCAGGCTCGAACTCGGCGTTATACTGAACAAATCCCTGGCCGCCGTATACCTTTTTTAGATCTTCGTAAACCGCATCCTGCAAACGCTTGCCGTCAGCGATCTCGCCTTTCTTCAAACCGACATAACCAAGTATTTGCTGCTCAGAAAAGATCGAATTGCCCTCGACCTTAAGATCGCCAACGCGGAAAATGCGGCCTTCGGTAACTGGAACCACGATCTTCAGCGTGTCGTCCTTAGACGTCAGGATCGGGATCGGGAAATTCTTGACTATGGGCAAACCGGTGCGTTTGTATCCGAGACCGACTACCTCCGGGTCGCCGATGCGAGCCTGAAAATAACCTTTCGAAAACATGTACGACTTAACGTTCTTTTGCAGATCGTATTCGAGCTTTTTCAGGTCGAGGATGTCCATCCCTTTGAAACGAGTTATCACCCCAGTTTCTTTGACCAGCACAAGAGCTCCGCGGAGTTCGCCGTCCTTAAAATTCTCGTTGCCCTCGAATTCAATATCAACGATACGCGAGCGGTAGCCCTGCTCGACGTTGAACGTGACCGCGATCGACGTTGCCGAGACCTCATCTTCCTGCACCGTCACCTTCGCATTGGGATATCCCTTCGAGGCAAGCATTTCGCGAAGGATGCGCACTGCGTTCCTCGCCTTGACCGGATCGTAAACCGCCTCTTTCGAGATGCCGACGCGTTTCTCGCGAAACTCTTTCAGAATGTCAGCCTCAGTAATTGCCTTCGAACCCTTGAATTGTAGATCGCGGATGATTGCGAGTTCACGAACCTCAAAAATTACATTCACGCCGCCGCGGACACCTTCCTCAGTCAAGACTCGTGTTGCTGTTTTGTCAAAAAAGTTGAGCGAAAGCAGTTCTTTGAGGTCGCGTTCTAGTGAGGCCGGGTCGTAAACATCGCCCGGACGGGTTTTGATGTAATACAAAAGGTCTTCGTCACGAAGGCGGCGGTTGCCCTGAATATCAACGCTTTCAACCACCTGTTGAGGTTTGGTAACGCTTTCTTTTACGGCAGAGGTGATCGAGGGGCTTTTCGCAGTGTTGTCAGCATTGGCGACGGTCGGGATCGCCAATGCGATCAGTGCCAAACCGACAAACCCTAGTGCGCGAAGATTATGCATAAAACCGAGTATCCTTTATAAGTGCAAATTAAAGAGCTTCGAAAAGCTCTGGTATGCCGACACGTTTTGTTCGAAACGCTAAAAACAATAGAACAAAACCGGCATTTCTATGTCGGATTTTACGCTATCTTGGATTCGCGCCTTACCCGACAGGTTGCCCTCAGCTACCGATACAACAAACTTTCGAATTATACAGGCAAAGTTACGAAAAATAAACGCTAGAGCTGCGGTGAATGAATTTATTGTCCAAGAAAAACTGCGAAAAAAGGATGAGGCGGGTTGAAAAATTCGTGACAAATCGGTGAACTCCACATCAGTCCAGGCGTTTCGCCGACATTAAACGTCGATATCGCCGATCCGGAAGTCACGATCGAAAAGACTCTCGATCTTATTCGCGGATCAATGTGTTTCGTCTTATTTCTTTAGCCAACCGAACAATGCATTGACCGTAATGTCGCGGTTGGTTTCGTATATCGCCGTCGTAAGCGGTAACGACATTGGGCAGACTTGGATGCAATTCTGTGCGTTGCCGCAGTTCTCGATGCCGTCTTCGCCGAGCAAGCCGTTCAACCGATCGTCCATATTTGTTTTGCCAGTCGGATGCATATTAAACAGCCGAGCCTGTGCTATGGCCTGCGGACCGATATAGTTGTCATCGCCGTACTGTGGACAAGCCTCGAGGCAACAGCCACAGGTCATACAGCGGGACAAGGCGTACCTGTCCTGAGCGAGTTCGTTGGCAATATGCGGGCCGGGGCCGAGATCATAGGTGCCGTCGAGTTCGATCCAGGCGTTGACCTGTTTGAGATGTTCGAACATTTTCGAGCGGTCCACCTTCAGGTCTCGTACGTTCGGAAATTTTGACATCGGTGCGAGCGAAACGGTATCGCCGCCTGAGGCCAACAAGAGATCGTCTATCAACGCCGAACATGACTGGCGGACCCGGCCGTCGATAACCATCGTGCACGTGCCGCAAACCTGCTCTAAACAGCTCATATCCCAAACGGGCGGCGTCGTCTGTTTCCCCTCGATGGTCACCGGATTTTTACGGATCTCCATCAGTGCCGAGATGACGTTAAGGTTTCGTCGGTACTGCAGTTCAAACGTTTCCCAGCTTGCCTTTGCTCCGACCTTCTCGCGCCGCTGGACCTTGATCTTAATCGTGGCCGGCGGATTCTCAAGGCGTTTCTTTTCAATGTGTGCGTTGGTGGTCATAACATCAATAAAAGTAATCGGTAGCTAACGGCACGTGACCGCCTTTCTTAAGCTGCCTTTTTCTTCGACGAATAATCTCTCTTTCGCGGTTCGACCAGCGAAACGTCTATTGCCTGGTAGCTGAATATCGGCGACTCTTCCGAGAACTCGGCGATCGTCGATTTCATGAAATTCTCATCGTCGCGTTCGGGGAAGTCGGGTTTGTAATGTGCTCCGCGGGATTCGTCGCGATTGAGTGCCCCGAGCGTGATGACGCGGGCGAGATTGAGCATGTTGTGGAGTTGACGGGCGTGCGGCACGGCCTGGGTCGCCCAAAGATTTGAGTCGTTGATCGAAATATTCTTGAATCGATCCTGCAGTTCCACAAGCTTTTCGTCTGTTGCCTTGAGGCGGTCGTTGTAACGAACGACGGTGACGTTCTCAGTCATTATCTTGCCCATTTCTTCGTGCAACTTATACTGATTCTCGCCACCGGTGCTAGCAACGATACCGTCGTTGATCGCTTGCTGTTTCTTGAGCTCGGCTTCATAAATGCCATTCGATTCGGTCTCGCCGCGTTCGACGTTCTTGGCGTATTCGATCGCCGCCGGGGCTGCGGTGAAGCCGCCGTAAACACAGGACAGCAAAGAGTTTGCGCCGAGCCGGTTTGCGCCGTGGATCGAGTAGTCACATTCGCCCGCTGCGTACAATCCCGGAACGTTGGTCCGCTGTTCGAAATCGACCCAGAGGCCGCCCATCGAGTAGTGAACTCCCGGGAAAATTCGCATTGGGACATATCGCGGATCGTCGCCGACGAACATCTCGTAGATCTCGAGGATCGCTCCGAGTTTACGGGTAAGCGTTTCGGCCGGAATGTGTGTGAGATCGAGATAAACCTGGTTTTCACCACCGACGCCGTGGCCCTCAAGACAGACCTGGAAGATCTCACGGGTTGCGATGTCGCGAGGAACGAGGTTGCCGTATGCCGGATATTTCTCCTCGAGAAAATACCATCGCTCACCATCAGGAATGTCTTTCGGTTTGCGTGCGTCCATCGGATCGCGCGGAACCCAAACACGACCACCTTCGCCGCGGGCCGATTCACTCATCAGCCGAAGTTTGTCTTCGCCCGGTATCGAGGTCGGGTGGACTTGAATAAATTCGCCGTTGGCATATTGTGCACCTTGTTCATAGCACGCACCGACCGCACTGCCGGTGCAGGTTTGGGAGTTCGTGGACTTTCCAAACACCATTCCCGGTCCACCGGTCGCCATGATGACGGCATCGGCCGCGAAAGATTTAAGTTCGAGCGTCTGCAAATTCATCGCGACTAGCCCGCGGCAAACCTGATGATCGTCCATTATGAGCGAAAGCATTTCCCAGCCTTCCCATTTGGTGACCTTGTTTTCAGTTTCCCAACGCCGGACCTGTTCGTCGAGGGCATATAGCAACTGCTGGCCGGTCGACGCACCGGAGAAAGCCGTGCGGTGATGTAGGGTGCCGCCAAAGCGGCGGAAATCCATCAAACCCTCTTTCGTTCTTGAGAACGGGACGCCCATGCGGTCGAATAGGTTGATGATCTCAGGAGCCATGTCGGTCATCCGTTTTACCGGCGGTTGATTCGCTAAAAAGTCGCCGCCATAGACGGTGTCGTCGAGATGCTTGGTCGGCGAATCGCCTTCGCCCTTGGTATTGACGGCTCCGTTGATCCCGCCTTGGGCACAAACAGAGTGTGAACGTTTAACCGGAACGACCGAGATAATATCTACCTCGTGTCCCGCCTCAGCGATCTTCATCGCCGCCGCAAGGCCCGCTAGACCACCGCCAACGATCGCAATTTTTAATGAACTTGAAGCCATAATTTTAAAACTTAGTAGCTGGCCCGGATACCGGTTTTTGGACCGTTTCGCACAACGCCTGTGGCAAAAGGCCGCATGGCCGAACGAACGCGAACGCCATGTTAATCCCGAGCAACGATAAAAACAAAGCCAGGCTGAGACAGCCGTAAAGAACCATTCGCTGGGCTTTTTCGCCAATAACGATGCCCCAATCGACCGCGAATAAAAAGAATCCGTACGCAAGGTGCCACGCGGTCGCGGTCACGCCGAGTATGTAGATCGCCAACACCCAGCCGATCCGGAATTCGTTGGCAACGATCGTGTATGCCTGATCGGCATTTCCAGCGACCGGCGTCAGGTTTAATCCCGGGATGAGGCCGAACCTGAAATTTAGTACGTGGAACAGCAGAAATACGAACAGGAAAATGCCCGTCGCCCGCTGAAACATGTAGAACCAGTTTCGTCCGTAACCGTAATTGAGCACATTCGATTTGCCCTCGGACGAGATGATGATCCCGTAGACGGAGTGAAAAATAAGCGGCAAAAATATGCCGAATATTTCAATGAAGAGTAGATAAGGAAAATCGTGGATCTTCTGAACGTGTTCGTTATAGACCGCCGACCCATTGAGAGCGGCCGAGTTTGTCCATAAATGAACGAAATAAAACATTCCCAGCGGCACGATGCCGGTGATCTGGTGTAGTTTGCGTAATAAAAAGGTGTTGCTGAACTTTATAGACATTTATTCAGTCGCTCTGTCGCATGCTGTTATAGATTTCCGTAATTAGGAATTTTAGATGTAAATCTCAAAATCGGCAATCACAACACGATACTTTCCAATAGTACGCGAATTTAATTATTAGGGAAAATGAATTCGTTTGCGGCGGCTGTGCAGAAACGCTAATATATATTTTGGTTATAAGCTCGCCATTTGATTAATTTGCGAGAGGACGGCTGACGAATATGCATATAGAAACCCTAAAAGTATTTTGCGATCTCGTTGATCTAGAGAGTTTTTCACTTGCCGCTGAGCGAAATTTTATTACGCAGTCGGCGGTCAGCCAGCAAATTCGAACTCTCGAAGAAAAATTCAAGCGCCGCTTGCTCGAGCGCGTCCGCGGACGGCGTGAGGTAAAACTAACCCCGGCAGGCGACGTCTTTTATAAAGAATCGCAGCACGTCCTAGTTGCCTACGACGAACTCCAGGAAAGTCTTCGCGGGGTCGTCGGTAAGATCGGCGGGACGATCAAGGTCGCTACGGTTTATAGTGTTGGCCTTCATGAACTACCAAGTAAGGTGCGCGAGTTTATGACCAAATTTCCGACCGCCAAGATCGATCTCGAATACTCGCGTACGACCCGCGTTGTTCGAGACGTTTTGAGCGGGGCGGTCGAACTCGGTGTCGTCGCGTTTCCCGAACCGCGACGCGGTCTGACCATCACGCCGATGCCGAATAATCGTCTTGTGCTGATCACGCCTCCCGATCATAAATATGCGAAGCGTAAAAAAGTGAAGGTCAACGACCTAAACGGCGAGCCATTTGTCCTGTTTGAACGTGATGTCCCGACCCGCAAAGCAATGGACAGGATCTTGAAGGAAAATGGGGTCGAGGTAAAAAAGGTAGCCGAATTTGATAACATCGAAACGATAAAACGGGCGGTCGAGGTCGGGTTCGGCCTGGCGATAGTTCCCGAAACGTCGGTGTCGGAAGCCAAGCGTACGGGCACACTTTCAGTGGTCGAATTGGCTGAAAAATATTGGGTCCGTACGGTTGGCGTCATTTACCGCAGCGATCGCAACCTTTCGCTGGCGGCCAAGAAATTCGTTCAATTACTTGAAATTCCTAAATGATCGGCTGATCTCCGATCTGTGGATCGGGGTGGATATAAGTCAGCGGCGAGGTCGGTGCCATGTCGTTAAGCGTTTGGCGAATAACCGGCACGATTGCCTCCGCCTCCATATATTCGCGGCCTAGCAGACGGCGAAAACGCTTATCTTTGTTCTCGCCGTTCAATTCTTTCAACATTCCCTTCAAAAATGCGGTCACTATTTCCGGTGCGAACTGCTTTCCGGAGTTTCGCTGGAGATCCAGGACGACATCTGCGGCAGGGCGGCGGGCTTTGTACGGCCGATCGGTAGTCATCGCGTCGAATGAATCAGCCAAATTCACTAGCTTTGCAATGTACGGTATTTCCCGATCATAGAGGCCGTCGGGATAACCGCGGCCGTCGAGGCGTTCGTGGTGATATTTGGCCGCCAGCGGCACATTGGCGTAGGGATGATGAATCGGCATTAGGATCTCGTAGCCGACACCCGGATGTTTGTTGAGTTCGGCCGATTCCTTAGCGTTGATGCGGTACGGAGCGTTGATGATCTTGCGTTCGACTGTTAACTTGCCGACATCGTGCAGATACCCGGCGACCGCGGCACCTTCGATCTCTGGCGTGCCCCAGTCGAGTTCCATTGCAATGATCTCAGAATATTTACCAACGCGTACCGAGTGCCCCTCGGTATATTTGTCTTTACAATCGATCGCCGTGGCGAATGCCTTGACAGTGTCGTTGTAGGTCGTTCGCATATCGTCGACAAGGCGGCGATTTTCCTCCGAGTGGCGCTCGATCTCGGCCATCAGATTTCGCTGCGCGATCGCAACGCCGATATGGCGGCCCATAGCACACACAATTTCTTTTTCGTAGGTCGTGTAAGGTTCAGCAGTTGCTTTTTCACCAAGAAATACGGCTCCTACAATTTCGTCGCGAACGATCAGCGGCAGCAGAAGTTCGATGCGTTTCCGCTCAAAGCTCGCGTCGTAAACCTGAAAGAAGGGCAGGACTCGAGCGTTTGCGATCTCGATAGCATTAAGGCCGTTGGTCAGGAACTGGCGTTCATCCTCCATGCAAAGCGTTAAACTCAAAGGAAAATCATCGCCGAGCCCGCGAACGGCGAGCATGTTCAGTTCATGACCGAACCGCGAATACCTAGCGACGCCGCCACGCATTATTCCAAGGGCGCCTGAGATCAAGTGAAGCGAGGTGCGGATCGTCTCCTGAAAGCTATTCTTATTCGCAACCTCCTGTCCCAATTCGGCCAATGCGCCAAATGCGTGGATCAACTTGTGCCTGTTCTCGATCATAGATTTGTGAATGGTCAATCGTAAATAAGCCTTGCACCGCGATGGTTGGGAGCCATAATTCCGCCCCGTGTTTGCTAAGAACGATTTACGATCAGTTATTTACGCAATTGTTACGTGTTTTGTCAGTCCGAGCGTTTCAAAAAGCTCAACCGAGTCCTGGTTTAGATCGGAAAATACAACTTTCGCACCTGAATTCTCGGCGGAATCGATAACGCCGAGCAGGATCGAGATGCCGATACTATTTATGATCTCAGTCTGCGAAAAATCGACGATCAGCTGTTTGCAGCCTTGGTCGAGCTTAGTTTTGCACTCGCGCTCGATCTTTTCGCCGGCGAGCTTATTCAAATAGTCACCCGCAAGCACAACTGCCGTTTTCGAATTGTCCAATTGCGCGGCCTCAAACAGATTTTCTATGATCACCTAATTATATTCCTCTGCTTAATTTAGAACTTATAAACGTAGAAACTACTTGAACCGTATTTTTAGCACATACAGGGGCTTAAATACAATAGAAACGTGTTAAACAGCCTGAGATTTATTTCTGGTTATGAACTTCGCCATCAGGATCTGGGTTCCATCGTCGGTCTGCTCTACTTTAACCTCGTCCATCAAACCTTGGATCAGTTTGAGTCCCCAGCCTCGGCGACCTTCTTGAGTTGTGATGAGTCTGACGGGTTTATCTAATAGACGCAGACCGCGATTTGAGATATCGATCGTAATTTTATCGTCGGTTACGGCAAATTTTAGATAGATCTTGCGATCCGGGCTGAGTGAGTGTTCCGACGCATTGATGCATGCCTCGACCAGCGCCGTTTTGATCTGATTGATCGCCTTTGCCGGAAAATTGTGACGTTTGGCGATCTCCTCGATGGTGTGAGCGGCGATCATTTCGGTATCGTCGCCCATCGGAATAACGATCTCGTATTCATCCGAAGCGTCAACGGCTTCAGAGGCCGAACCTTTGAGGCTCTGAACAAGCAGATCGACCTGTTTGCGGCTTGAACCAAAAGCGTTTCGGTCGCTGAGTACCTGCAGAGCCTCAACGGAAAATCCTTCTGGAGCAACCAACCATATTTTGAATGACTTAAAGTCGCAGTTCGCGGCCACCATTTCGAGGCGGTCGCACCAGAACTCGACGACATCTGCTGCGGCCTCGAGTTTTGAATCGATCTCAGCGGCGATCCAGACGATGTCTTCGTCATCGGTTTCCAGGTCACCACGCTCGAAACCTACAGCGATAGCCGATCGTCCGGCCTCGATAAGTTCTCCGATCTGACGGTAGAAAGCCACGCTGTGAGCTGCGTAGATGACCTGCGGCAGTCTTATTTTTTCGTCAGATGTTGCTATGGCCTGCTGCATTTCTGCCTCACTCAAACCTCTCAGGTCGGACTTGAAGACAGCGTAATCAAGCAGCGACCTCGCGATCTTGCGTCCGTCGAATCCCTGCATCACTCCACGCAAGCCGACCGCGGAGAGCTGACGGTAATGCCGGGCCATCAAGCGCGGAGCTCTTTTTACATACTTGGTAAGCTCGTCGCCGACTATTCTTGAGCGTCCGTTCCTACTGGTTTCGAGCCGGAGGCGAGCGTTAATGTAGTCGGTAAAAACTATGTTATCAGGGAAGGCCTCGATCGAATTTGCATCGAGTGTAATGAATTCGCGATCGTTTAAACCGGTCGTCACCGAACGGAATTGGGCAGGCGAAAGTTGTGCGTGGGTCTTCCAAAACTCAAGCGTCGCCTTGTTCGAGCGATCGCCCAAAAGGTCGGCGATCATCGCGACGATCCTGCTTTGGGCAGCCGAATCGGGAAGCAGCTCGTCGAACATTGCATCGAAATAACGGCTAATACGACCGCCGAACAGCTCGTCCGAATAAACGTTCTCAAATTGCTGAAAGCTATCGAAGGTCTGTCCGTTTTCCGCGGCGGCTGAAAAAACGTTGTTTATAAAAAGAGGGTCACCCTGCAACTGCACAGCGATCAGGTCGCGAGTTTCTTCGTTGATCGGCACCCTATTTTGCGCGGCTATGGAATCGACCAACTCACCAGTCTCGGAGAATGATCGGCGTTCGAGCGACATCGATCTGAAAGGTGTTTTTCCATAAAGAAAACGGCGTCGCCCACTGAGAACGAACGGCATATCTGTCCGGGCGAATACGTTCGAAAGGGTTTCGAGAAATGCTTCGCCGTCTGTCAAAGTCGCGATCTCGTGGAGATCGTCGATCATCACAAAAAGGTTCGCGCCGCTTGCTGTCGCTCGAATCGGCGAACTCAGAAAGCTACGCAGGCGTGAGGGGTCGTCATCATTTCCGTATTCACTCGCGGTCTCGATCAATCGGTCGATCCATACTCCATCTGCCGGAACGGCAAGTTCTGCGATCTCGTTAATGTCGGGAGACGCGTCGAGGACGAATGTGTTGCGTCGGCGAAATGCGACCGTCTGTACCAAAAACTCACGCAAGAATCGACGAGCCGATTGCAACGCCGAACCGTCGCTTTTTTTAACGCAAAAATAGACTGGAATTATCTCTTCCTGCTCGGCAAAAAGCCGGTCGAACACTTGCCTGAGTAGTGTCGAAGCTCCGGAATTGGGTGCTGCGAGCAAGGTCAAGCCGTCAGAGCGTCCTGAACGAGCGTGCGTCATCAGCAGATTCAGTTCCTCCGTGTGGCCGATGAACTCGCCGTTCGGCTTCTTTACTAATGTTCTTTGATCAGAAAATCGTTTCATCGGTCCTAATTCTCGCTCAATGACTTTTCCATGTCAGCAAACAAACGTACACTGTTGCGGCCGCATCGTTTGGCATCGTAGAGTGCCCGATCCGCCGTAGAAACCAATACCTTTGCAGAGCAAAGTTCGCCCGAACAGCTTGCCACGCCGATGCTTACAGTTATCTTTCGATAGGGAAATTTTGCGGCTTCAATATTTACACGTATTCGTTCAGCGATTGTGACAGCTTCGTCATCGGTGGTCTGAGGAAGTAGTATCGCAAATTCTTCGCCGCCGTATCGGGCCGCGACATCAGCACCGCGCAAGGTCTCTTTTAGTAGATTGCTGACCATTTTAAGAGCCTCATCTCCCGCCGGATGTCCGAATTCATCGTTGTACGACTTAAATTGGTCAACGTCGAGCATCATAAAACTCATCGGATACCCGTGGCGGTTCGATCGTTTGACCTCCTCGATCAGGCGTTCCTCGATATAACGACGATTTAGCAATCCGGTAAGAGCGTCTGTGACCGACAGCTGTCGAAACTCGCCCGCCTTTTCCTTTAACCCGGCACGGTCAATGGCAACTGCTATCTGCGGACTAATAGCCTCGATCAGGTCGAGATCGTGTTTATCAAAATTGGCTCCGTTCGCCTTATCGGTAAAGTTGATGACCGCTATATTTCGGTTGCCTAGAGAAACGGGACTGCTAATGAACGAAGAGGTCTTGTATCGCCTATCGTCGGGAGCCGGCAAAAGTCCTGAGACCGAAACGTCGGCGACGATCGCTGCTTTTCCTTTATTAAAGACTATCTGAGACACGCGTTCACCAGGCATGCTCGCACCGTAAATGTCATTTTTCGCCCCGACTGCAGCTTTCATTTCAAGTAAACCCGACTTTTCGTCGAGAACCATCAGCGACGCCCTCTCCGATTGGAGCAGCTCTGCTGAGGTCAGCGTGAGTTGCATCCAAAAATCCTCGTTGTCGATAGTTTTGAGGCTGTCACCGAACTTTCTCACTGCCCGGGCGAGTGAGTCGCGTTGTGAAACCTCGCTGCGAAGACGAAGAATCTCCATCTCTGAGGCGACTGAATGGCAAAAACGGGCGATCCGGTGCTTAACCTTTTCGTTCCCAATATGATCTAGTACGGCTAGAGCTGACGGGATCTCCGTTCCGACCGGAAATGGAAAAAGATACATTGAACGGCCAATTCCGCCATTTCCTTTCTCGCTCGATCTTTCGCCGAGTTCAAGCGGCATCTCGTTGGCTGCGGCATCGAGCAGGCGCATGTCATCCGTCGCGATGCCAAGCCGGATATTACCGTTTTCCGCATTCCCCAAGCTTGAAAGCACTTCGAACCGATTATATCGGCGTTCAAGCCAAACAAGCGATCTAAACCCATATTGCCGAGCGATAAATTCCAGCATCGCGTCGCACGCCGGTTTGTAATGCTGATCGAGCAGCGAGCCGAAGAACGAATGCCATGCCTCGACCTCCGGGACGCGTCCGCTCGGTTGAGGATCGGGAAACGCGGGTTCGTCCGGCGCCGGTTGATTAAGCTCAGCCGCTCGCCGTGCGATCTCGTCAGCAGAAGATTCGACATTGGTCGGCGGAGTGTCCGGGGCAAAGACTTCGATCGCGGGGGCCAGATCGGTCAATTGTTTGACGGTCTCATCAAGCAATTCAGACGAACCTGTAAGGAGAACGTTTTCGAAGAATTCTGACGGTGGAAAATGTTGCCAGTCGCCGTTGATCGCACGCTCAGTCGCTTTGCGGTAGTTGTTGGCTTTTGTAAATAGACGCCCGACGATCGCCACTACTTGCTTGCCTTCATTAACCATTGAGATCGCTCGGCAATCGAGCCCGGCGTGACAGGTGTACGAAATTGTTTCACCAGCATCGGTCGCATTTTCGAGAGCTTTTCCACAAAATGCCTTGCACGCAGCCGAAATTTCGCCGCCGGGATTTAGGCTCCGGCAGATGGAATTGTTGTTGGAAACGGAAAGTTCTACCGAGCCGCGGTCGATAATTACGATCGCTAGACCGCTCTCATCGGCCAGCCGGTCCAGAACTAATTTTCCCGGTAATTTTCGTTGCACTCCCATTTAAGATCAAATAATACGCCGTCAGCTGAACTAATATGTAACAGCTAAAACGGCTAATGCCGACAGCATTTCAATTAATAATACTATTAGAATGCACATAAAAGCCCTCTAAACGAGGAATCTCATCGAAGTGTTCGCCACCGTACAGTAAGTTCGTCAAAACAAAATTATCCTTAGAAATGCGAACATACTCGCGTTCAGAATACTTTATAAACTTCACGGAGGCATTTATTATGAGCAACGAATTCGAAGGAACAAAGACGATCAACAACGACGATGTGATCTCAACTCTCAATGGGTTGATCGAGATCTGTAAAGACGGCCAGGACGGATTTAAGGATGCCGCAGAAGGGATCGAAAGATCAGACCTGAAAACTATTTTCTATGAATTTTCGCAACAACGGTCTGAATTTGTCGGCGTTCTGCAGCAAACTGTTCGTTCACTCGGCGGTGATCCGGAAACATCAGGATCGTTGACGGCGGCAGTACATCGCGGTTGGATCGACCTGAAATCGGCGATCACGGGCAAAGACGAAGGCGCGATCCTCAACGAATGCGAACGGGGCGAAGATTATGCCAAAGACGCGTACGCCAAAGCACTCGAGACCAATTTGCCGGCGAATATCGCTGATATTGTAAGCCAGCAGTCACATGCTATTCTTGCGGCACATAACCGTATCAAGTCATTGAGAAACGAAGAGAACGCGAAGACGGCAACTAATTAGTCGACTACGCTAATCATGAATTACGATCGAGGCCTTGGTTTTCCAAGGCCTCGATCGTTTTAAATGCCGATCGCACCGAGACCAAAGGTTTCATTCTCCGCGATATGCGGATAGCTCGGATTGATGCGTATACATGCGGCGTAATGGAGCGGTTTTATCTCGACGAGGCTCGGCGACACGGTTTTGCACTCAGGAATCGCGAACTGACATCGGGTATGAAAATGACAGCCTTTCGGTGGATCGATCGGTGAAGGAACGTCACCCTTCAAAATAATTCGCTCGCGTTTAGACTCGATCTCAGGGTTGGGAACCGGTACGGCCGAAATCAATGCCTGTGTGTAAGGCATTAGTGCGTCTTTGTAGATCTCCTTGCTATCGGCAAGTTCGACGATCCGGCCGAGGTACATAACCGCAACTCTATCTGCCAAATGGCGAACTGCACGTAGATCGTGTGAAATAAACAAATAAGTTAGTTCTTTTTCAGCCTGTAGCCGCTCCATTAGGTTCATTATTTGAGCCTGTATCGATACGTCGAGAGCGGAGATCGGTTCGTCGGCGACAATGAATTCCGGATCGACGGCGAGTGCCCGGGCGATGCCGATACGTTGCCGCTGCCCGCCCGAAAATTCGTGCGGGTAACGCTTTACAAAGCGGCGGCTGAGGCCGACGGTCTCCATCAATTCCTGTACGCGGGCGCCGCCGCCGCCAAGGCGGAAGGTTCGGATCGGTTCGCCGATGATATCGCCGACGGTCATTCGCGGATTGAGGCTTGCGTACGGATCCTGAAATATCATTTGCAAGTGCTTCCGCTGTTCGCGCATTGCCGATAACGGCAGTTTCGCCAGGTCTTTACCATTATAAAAGACGCTACCGCCGGTCGGTTCGGTCAATCTCAGAATTGCCTTGCCGAGCGTCGATTTGCCGCAGCCAGATTCTCCGACGAGGCCTAATGTCTCGCCTTTTTTTATTTCAAGCGAAACGCCGTCAACCGCTTTGACAGTTTTCGAAGGCGTGAATAATCCACCGCCCGAGCGATAGTAAACCTGCAGATCTCGCAGCGATATGAGGCCATTCTGAGAGCTTCTTTCAGGCTCGAAGGCAGGAAATTTCACGGGCAATATCAGCTCGTCGTTCTTGATGTCAAGCATCGACGTTGCGCCGCAGAATTGGCACTTAATAGACTTTTCACCGTCGCTGACGCTCAGGTTTGCGCCGCATTTTGGGCAGCTTAGGGATTTAAGCATAACGAAATTATTGATCAGCCAGCCATCGGCACTGATTTTGTCGGCGGCTCGATCGTTATCGGCGATTCTGTATCGTAATTGACGGTCATATTCTTGAGCATGCCGTTAGAATATTCGACGTAGATCTTGATCGGAAGGCCAGTGCTCTTACTGATCCAGCTTTTTGAGGTGAATGGATAATTGCCGACCGGCGTGACGTTTTTGTAAGTGTAAACGAAAGCTGGTTTACCATCGACAGTTTCTTCTCCCTCAAATTTTACATCGGTCAGTGATTTCAGACCTTCTTCGGTGAAGGAATCGCGGAGGTTCGGTATCGCCTTTGCATCGCTCTGCATCTTCATCCAACCGCCTGATCCGCTCGATTTCATATACGAATCGCCGCCAATGTAGATCAGCTCCATTCCGGCGCCGGTCCCGCCAAGATATGTGACGTGGAATTTGTCAGGAGCGACGAAATCTACCTGCGACTTGATCTCGGTTTGGCCCATTCCCTCCATCTTTGCGGAGAACGATTTGAGATCCATAAACTTTTTCGCGGACGCTTTTAGTTCAACCGTCGGGTCGCCCCCGGACGAAGCCCCTGAACCGCCGCCCGATCCACTGCCTGAACCCGAGCCGCCCTTTATCGAATCAAGGAACTTGCAGCCAAGCGTTGCGAATAAGACGACAAATAAAACGAGCGATAGTTTTTTCATTGTTCCTCCGTCGACAGATCTTTAGAACTTTCGGCATAAACTTCGCGTGCGAAATGACAGAGCGACCGATGGCCCGGGCTGACCTCGACGAATGGAGGAAAGTCTTTGCGGCAAATATCTTCGGCACGGTCGCACCGCTCGGCGAACGGGCATCCGGGCGGCAGATGGGCGACATCGGGCGGCAGGCCGGGAATTTGATAAAGTTCGGTACCTTGTTCGTGTTCCGGGTCGGGGACGCTTTTCAGCAAACCTTTCGTGTACGGATTGGCCGGTGTTGCGAATAGTGCATGCGTCGGAGCCTGCTCGAAAACTTTGCCGGCGTACATGACGATGATCTTGTCGGTCATTCCGGCGACGACGCCGAGGTCGTGCGTGATGAGGATGACGCTTGTCCCCATTCTTTTTTTCAGGTCTTTGATGAGTTCGAGAATTTGAGCCTGAATTGTCACGTCCAGTGCGGTCGTCGGTTCATCCGCGATAAGAAGTTCGGGGTCGCAGCTGAGAGCCATCGCGATCATCACACGCTGCCGCATACCGCCTGAGAATTCGTGCGGGTAGCTGTCGATCCGCTGCTCTGCATCGGAAATCCCGACCAGTTTCAGCATTTTTATGGCATGTTCGCGAGCCTGTTTTTTAGTGTGGCCGAGATGAAGTTGGGTCACCTCCGTTAGCTGTTTCGAGATCTTCAGGAACGGATTCAGCGAGGTCATCGGGTCCTGGAAGATCATCGCGATGCGTTTCCCGCGGATCTTTCGCACTTCGGCGATCGGCAGGCCGAGCACGTCGATCCCGTCAAAAACAACCTTACCGTCCACGATCTTGCCCGGCGGCTCTTGGATAAGGCGCATAACCGACAGATTCGTCACGGATTTGCCGGAGCCCGATTCACCGACTATGCCAAGGGTCTCGCCCTTTTTCAATTCGAACGAGATTCCGTCAACGGCCTTGACGACGCCGTCCTCGGTCTGAAAATAAGTCTTCAGACCGTCGACCGAAAGAATTGTGCTGTTGTTACCCATCGATCAAAACTTCCTCGTCTGCGGATCAAGTGCGTCGCGGATGCCGTCGCCTAGAAAATTCAGCGAAAATAGGGTCAGTGCCATCGTTATACCGGGAAAGATAAGTTGCCACGGAAAGATCGCAAGGTTCTTGATTCCCGCATCGGCGAGGCTGCCCCACGATGCATACGGGGCCTGGACGCCGAGGCCGAGGAACGACAGGAACGCCTCGGTGAGCATCACGCTGGGAACGGTGAGCGTCGCGTAGATGATCACTGGGCCGAGCGTATTCGGGACAAGATGGCGAAAGACGATTCCCAGCGTCGAAACGCCTGTGGCTTTCGCGGCGAGGACGAATTCCTGATTCTTTAGCGACAAGACCTGTCCGCGAACGACGCGTGCCATCGTCAGCCAAGAAACCAGTCCGAGTGCAAAAAACAGCAGAAAGATTTGACTCAAGCCCTGATTTTGGGCTCCGCCGATATTGGTAGATAGCCATTTTATCCATTCCGGTGTGCCGGGGCCGCCGAAAACGTTCAGCAAAACGATGACGATCAGTAGGAACGGTATCGAATAAAGCACGTCGACGATGCGCATCATTATATTGTCGATGCGGCCCCCGAGAAAACCGGCGATCGCTCCGTACGAGACGCCGACGATCAGCGAGACGAGCGTCGAAATGATGCCGACCATCAGCGATATTCGCCCGCCCTGCAAAACGCGGGCGAGCATGTCGCGGCCCTGATCGTCGGTGCCCATCAGATGCTGCCACGACGGCGGAAACGAGTTTTGAAGGGCAATTTCAGCTGGCGTCGAATCATAAGAATATCCGGTAAGCGATTCGAGAAGAGGCGGTCCATTGATCACCGCGACAATAATCAGAAAGATGGTCACTAAACCGACGAATGCGAGTCGATTTCTCACCAATCGTTTCAACGCGTCTGACCAGAGTGAGGATGTTTTGTTCCCTGATAAATAAAAAAGTATGAGAATGAAATAAAATAAAAAAAAGTCCAGGTTCAAAATCAGAACCCCGTCCCAACTTTCCGGCCAATCAAAAACTTGTAAAATCGCATTCATTAGAACCTGAAATATAAAAGCGATGGCAACGGGAAGAGACCATGATGAACTACCATTCTCCGGTGTTAAATTTTTTTTATTTCGTATCTTGATAGCCATTCTTATTCATATCTGATCCGCGGATCCAAATATCCGTAAGCGATATCGACCAAAAGATTAAAGATCATTATCAGGATCGAGAGAAAGGCGACGATTCCGAGTGTCAACGGTTCGTCGCGGTTGAGCACAGATTTGATAAAAATGTCGCCGAGACCGGGCAGGGCGAAGACCTTTTCGACGACGACAGTTCCCGCAAGCAGGGCGGCGAGTGCCGGACCGGTGAATGACAGCACCGGAATTATTCCGCCGCGGATCGCATGGCGAAGCAAAACTGTCCGTTCGCTAAGCCCTTTTGCCCGGGCGGTTCGAATGTAATCGGAACGCATGACCTCAAGCATTCCGGCTCGCGTGAGGCGGGCGATGTATGCTGAGTAGATCGCGGCGAGGGTCACGACCGGTAAAACAAGACTCGAAACGCCGCCCCATCGGGCTGCCGGGAACAAATAAAGCCAAAACGCGAAAACGAGGACCAGCAGCGGGCCCAGAACGAAGTTCGGCACCGAGAGCCCAAGCATCGCCAGCGACATCGATCCATAGTCGAACGCGGAGTTTTGCCGCAAGGCCGCGACCGTACCGGCAGTTAAGCCGATCGCGAGGGCGAGCAAATAGGCTAATATTCCGATCGTCGCTGAATACGGCAGATGCCGCCAGATTATCTCATTGACCGATTGACCCTGATATTTTAGAGAATCTCCAAAATCACCGCGGGCGACATTTGAGATCATCATCCCGTACTGTTGATACCATGGTAGATCTAGGCCGTATTTCTTGCGGATCGTTGCCTCGATCGCGGGCGGCAGCTTCTTCTCGCTAGTATAAAAATTGCCCGGAGCGATGCGGATCAATCCCCACGTCAAAGTCACGACGAGCAGAGCCATCGGGATGATTATCAGTAATCGGCGGATGATGAAACTAAGCATCGTATCTATTTCGCGACTGCCTTTTGGGTACTGACGAGTTCTTGCAATTGCCGATCGACCTGCGGGTCGACGGCCTTCATTACGTTATCTACATTTTCGTCCCATTTCGCCTGATCGCGTTCGATATAGACGAATTTCCACGGGATCAGCGTGCCCGGGTTTGGGTACATCCCTTTCACGTACGGCTTTTTGATCCAGTTCGTGGCGTTGATGGTGAGCGGCACGGCCGGAAGTTGCTCCATCAGGTAGAACTCCGCCCGGGCGAGTTTTTCGTACCGCTTTTCGACGCTTAGCTCTGCGTTTGCCTCGTCGAGCATTTTGTCATACTTCGGATCATAAAATCCTGCTCCGCCCTCATTTTCTTTGCCGTATTGCAGACCGAGAAAAGTGTACGGGTCCATATAATCTCCCGACCAAAGAAATTGAGCAAAACCCTCGTATTGGAGCGATTTGAAATAGGGGAGAAAAGTTTTGAACTCCATCGTTTTTAGCGGAACGGTAATGCCGAGGTTCTGTTTCCACTGGGCCTGAACGTATTCGGCAACGGAGCGGTTGTTTTCGTTGGTATTAAACGTGAGGGAAATCTTGTCGGCCGGAAAGGTTGGACACGTATAAGCGTCGCCGTTCTTAATTACCGGAAAACCGGCGTCAGCCAATAGCTTGCGAGCCTGGTCGGCGTCGAAGAATTTATTTTTAGCCCAGACCTCGGGTGGCACGCCACGTTCGTTACGCATTTCTTCGCTGATCTTTTCACGAGCTTTGTCATAAGCCGGGAAGATGCCGCCTGGAGAAAAATCGAATAGCGGCTTGGTCACCTTTCGAAATGTCGAAAGCGCCTCGTGATCGAGGCCGAGATTGAACGCCTTTCGAACACGGGCATCATTGAAGGGAGGCTTTGTCATATTCATCGCGTAATACGATGTCGAATTTTCCGGGAGGTTCAGATATTCATCCTTGAACTCCCGCATTTCGCCGATCCATGACGACGGCACCGAGTGGTTAAGCATCGCATCGACCGAGCCTGATTTGTAGAGATTCATCATGGTCGAAAGTTCCTCGACCGGATAGAATTCGATGCCGTCCAGATGAACATTGGCGGCGTCCCAGTAGTTCGGGTCGCGCTCGACGATCAGGGAGTCGTATGGGCGGTGACTCTTGATGCGAAATGGCCCGCAGGTAACGATGTTCTGCGTCCGCGTCCAGTCCTTACCGTGTGCCTCGATCGCCTGCCGAGGCACAAGGCGAAAAAACTGATGGGCGAGCAATCCTAAGAAAAACGGTGCACTTTGCCGCAACGTGAGCCGCAAAGTGTAGTCATCGATCGCCTCGACGCCGATATCCTCAGCTTTGATCGGAACAAACTCAGCATCAACCACCAGAGATTTCAGCTTTGGGTCGGCATCGATCTCTTTAGCACGTTTTTTTTCGTCGCCGTCGAGCGTGATGCGGTCGCCGGCATGGAGCGATCGGCTGAATTCCGTCTCAGCTCCCAAGGTTGCAGATATCTTCGCCGGCGAGCCGTCGAGATCGCTTGCGGTCAAGAATTTATCACTTTTCTTTACGAATACCTTTTCGCCATTGAAGGCTTCGGCGTACTTAATGAAATATCCGAGGCCGGCGGTCCGCGAGATCGTGTTGGGCGAAAATCCGCGACGGAGGCTATAAACGAAATCATGAGCGTTTATCGCTTTGCCGTCGCTCCATTTGGCATTATCGCGGAGGTGAAAGACAAATTCGTCGACATTCGGATTAATCTCCCAGCTCTTCGCGATAGACGGTATCGGCTGCAAGTCTTTCGGGTCGTACTCGACAAGGCCTTCGTACAGGGCCATAAAAATGCGTGATTCAGGTTGCCCGTCGGGAAGTTGCGGGTCAAGCGTCTCTGATTCGGAACCTGAGATGTATCTAAGAATGTTCTCTTTCGGCGGCGATGTTTTACCGAAATACTTTCCTCTGGCCGATGTCGTGCATCCGGCAAAAAATGAGGACACGACGAGCATCGCAAGTAGGGTTTGGACCCGGCCGAATTGTTTTCCTGCCATATTTTGAACCCCGAAAATAAACTAAATGAAGGCCCGATTTAGAGGTCGGGCTTTGCGGCATTTGGCTGCCAATCGTTGTCGATGCTGATATCTTTCATCAGTGGTGCGTCCAGACCGTTGATCTCAAAGCCCCTCACGTAAGGCTTAACGAGCGAATATGAGGTGGGAAAGTATAGCGGGATCGAGGTTAGCTCGTAGATCGCGTCCTCCTCGCTAAATGTCTCGACTGCTGCAGTCTCCCGAGTTTCTGCGTCGTCGTAAGCTAAAATATCGTTCGATGGCCCGCCCTCTGTGGATGGTAGTATCAACGGCAAAGGGGTCGGGGTCAGAGCGTCTTTCTTCCCGACATCTCTCGGGAAAACTGTCGCCGAAACAGTAGGCGTTTTGCCACGTCCGAAGATCGCTTCGAGACTGACCGTTTCGTCGATCGTGGGTAACACGATACCTCGACGAACGAGGTCGTATTCGCCGGAGGTCCTCGCCATTTCAAGTTCCAACGAGTCTTTTACGATAGTTTCCGTTTCAAGGTTTAGGTTTTGCTTCCACATTTTCGCGACGGTGCGGGCGACGCGTTGCTGGGTATCGTTGCGGTTTATGAGAAGCCTGATCTTTGGAAAGTTTTCGCCATTTGGAAAGCCGGCACTTTCGAGCAATTGCCTCGCACGTTCGACGTCGAACGAGATCTTTGATTTCTCCTTGCTGCCGAGCGGAAGGAATGACGTCGCGGGCTGCGTCGACCCGTCGAGTTCGCCCTCGGTCACACGGTCGCGGTCGATCGATATCGCTAATGCTTCGCGGACGCGGCGGTCAGTGAAGGGAGCATTTTTTGTATTGATCTCATAAAAATTAAGTGCACTATGGGTCGTTCGCCGGAAATCTTCGTAAGGTGTGAGCAGTTTAAGCGCAAGCGGTGCAAAATCGGCGTTCGTCACAGCGTCGATCTCGCCTTTTTTATAGGCATCGAGAGCAGCTTCGGCGGAGTCCATCGGCACGAGCCGGATCCGTTCGAGATTGACTGCCGATTTGTTCCAGTAAGTATCAGAACGTTCGAGAATGGTGCCGTCCTTTCCCGAGCTTGAAATGACGAATGAGCCGTTTGTTATCAAAGCTTTCGGCATCGACTCAGCCTCAAAAACGGAGCCGTCGCCATAGATCGGACGAAATAAAGGGTTAGCGACGAGTTTTGGAAGGTCTTTGTCGGGACGCTCAAGCGTAACCCGGAGCGTCGTCTCGTTGATCGCTACGACACCTAATTTTGCGGGGGCATTTTCCGGGGACTTTGGAGGTTGACTAGTCGCCGGCGGTGTAGTTGCAGTCGGTTGCGACTGACTCGCAGCCTGGGATTTCTGAAATTTTAGGGCGGAGTTTGAATTCAAACCTGAAGTGCGCTGATGCATTTCAGATTCCGTTGATGTGTTACCAAAATCGACCGAGTCGCCGGACGGTAATTCCGAGCCAGGTTTCGCCCCGTTCATTCCGACGATGTTTCGGAATAGATCGCGGTGAACGGCCTTGTCGCCGAGGTCGCCTAGGCGCTTCCACGAAATGACGAAATCATTGGCGGTCACGCGTTTGCCGTTCGACCAACGGGCATCTTTTCGAAGTTGAAACGTCCATATCCGTTGGTCGTCAGAACTGGACCACTTCTCGGCGACCGCCGGTTTTTCTTTCAAGGTTTTAGCGTCGATTTCGGTCAGTCCCTCAAAAATTGCCCGGACGATGTCGGTCTCGGGTGCCGCCGAACTCCGAGCGGGATCGAAGGTCTTGGGAGATTTGCCGTTGCTCCAGCGAAACTCCTGTATCTTTGGCGGGGGCGTTTCGGCGAAAAAAGCCTCGGTTTTAGGCGATTGGATCTGGGTGCAGGACGAAACGACGGCTACAGACAATATTAAGGCGTAGACAAAAAAAGACCCGTAGGATCTCATCGTAACGCCTGTCTGTTCGTGTCGGTCACCGGGCATAATCTACCTAGAAAAATAATTTTAGCTGACGCACAATCGCTGCGGTCTGATCGCGGGCCGATTCGCCACTCGGAGACGTATCAATGAGGTAATCGGCGACTCGCTTTTTTTCTTCCTGTGGCATCTGTGCGGCGATCCGCAGCCTGGCGTCTGCCTCATTCAGACCGTCTCTCTCCATTAACCGAGCTAATTGTACCTCAGGTTCGCACCAGACGACAATTATTTTGTTAAAGCGTTTGTAACCTCCGGACTCGATCATTAGAGCGGCATCGATCACCGCGATAGCGTCGGGGTCGCTCGATTCGACCGAACGTAGCCATCGATCCTGCGTTTCGAAAACAAGCGGATGAATGATCGAGTTGAGCAGTAATCGTTTCGTCTCGTCACCGAAAACGATCGAACCCATCTTTTTCCGATCGAGATCGCCCGTCGGGGTCAAGATGTCTTCTCCAAACGCACTGACAACCGCAGACAATCCGGCAGAACCTTTCGCCACCACTTCTCTCGCCGTCAGATCAGCATCGAGCACGTGACACCCAAGCTCACGCAAAATGCCGCAAACAAATGTCTTACCAACCGCGATGGAGCCTGTGAGACCGACCTTTAGCATGACAAAAATAGAATCGTCGTTATTTGACGCGATTGTGGCGCTTCGCAAGTTTCGCGACATTGTAATCGGCGACCTGCGTGAGTGTCAGGCCGAGTTCGTCGGCGCAGGCGGAGATGTACCAGAGGACGTCGCCTAGTTCGTCGAGCAGTTTGCCGCGAGTGTCTTCGGTTATGACGCCGCCGCTATCGCGTTGGATCTTTTTGACGATGTTCGCAACCTCGCCTGCCTCGCCCGCGAGACCGAGCGTCGGATACTCAAGATTCGCCATCCGCCGCGGGTAAAGAGCCGTCTGACGGGCTTCTGCCTGATATTCTTCAAAGTTCATAGTGTTAAAAATGGAAAAAGTTAAATAGGTGAACGGGAAAAAAGTGAAGAATGGAAAAGTTTAATGGTGAGTCGTGAAAACATGGAAATTCATGGTTGATCGATTTATTTTTATTTGCGATTTTTTTCACCTTTTCACCTTTGGGCGTCTCGCCTTCGCGGCGTCTACGGTATTTTTCATCAGCATGGCGACTGTCAGGAGGCCGACGCCTCCGGGTACGGGTGTAAAAAATGCCGCTTTTTCCACCGCCTCTTTCGGATTTACATCGCCGACGAGCGTGAAGCCGCGAGTTTCGATCGCCTTCGAACGTTTTTCAATATCTTCGGCGGGAAAATACTCGCTTGCTAAGCTTGGGTCGCTCAAGTTATTAATGCCGACGTCGATCACGGTCGAGCCTTCGCGAATGTGTTCCCCTCGAATAAACCCGGCGCGACCGATCGCGGCGACGAGAATGTCGGCTTGCCGCGTGATGGCTGGCAGGTCTGCTGTTCGTGAATGACAGATCGTCACGGTAGCGTTTTCTTTTAATAAAAGCGAAGCCATCGGCTTGCCGACGATGTTGCTGCGGCCGACGACGACTGCGTGTTTGCCGGCGATCTCGATATTCGAGCGTTTTAATATCTCGATCACGCCGGCGGGCGTACAGGGAGCGAGCGCCGGATAGCCGAGCGACAATTTGCCTACATTTACCGGATGAAAACCGTCGACGTCTTTTTCAGGGCCGATCGTCTCAAGAACCTCGCGTTCGTCGATGTGCCTCGGCAACGGCAGTTGAACTAAAATGCCGTCGACATCGTCATCTGCGTTTAGTGTGCGAACGAGTTCTAGTAATTCCTCACTCGTCGTCTCGACGCTCAGGTGATGATGTTTAGAGATAATGCCTAGTTCGGCGGCAGTTTTGACCTTGTTCGTGACATAAACCTCGGACGCCGGATCGAGGCCGACCCGCACAACGACCAGGCACGGACGAAAACCGTGATCCTTCAACAGTGCGTCGATCTCAGCACCAGTTTCGGCCTTTATCGCGTCTGCGAACACCTTCCCGCTCAATATTTTGGCTGTCATAGTTACTTTGAGCTGATTTTACAGGAAACTGCCAAACTTTGCTAAAATAGCGTAGATGTACCGTATTTTTAGTATCACTCTGCTTCTCTCAGTCTTGATCTCACCCATTTTTTCGCAAGGCACCGTCGAAACCCATACGCGTATCAGAGCAGCCGTTGATTCGCGCGAATATTCGGTCGCGGTCGCGGAATTGCGAGATCTGCAGAACGGTGACGCGAAGGCGTTCGGCCTCAACAATTACGATTACCTGTTAGCGAGAATGGCCGACGAAGTTGACGATAACGCCACGGCAATGGTCAATTACCAGGCGGTGGTCGCCAGAGACTCGATCCTAAAAGCATACGCACTGTTTCATATTTCACGAATCGTCAGGGAAGCCGGGAACCTAGGGCTAGAACGCATGTACCTGCAGCAACTTCTGCTGATGTCGCCGAATAGTCTCATCGCTGGTGCCGCTCGCGAAAGGCTGGCAAAAAGCTTTTTTGAGAGCGGCGATTATGATGAAACGGTTCGGATACTTACCTCACCAAATACCAAGCGGGCGAACGGACAACTACGTTCCGACAGCGTCCGATTCATTCGCGAAGACACGGCCTTACTCGCCGAATCTCTTGCGAGGAACGGCAACACGGATAAGGCACGCGACATTTTCGCCCGGCTCCTCAGCGAAATGCCTAATCCTTCCCAGCCGGACGACGTCGCACTGACCGCCGCGAAAACTCTCGATGTGATCGAGGTCGGGGCCGAGAACGCAGGCAAAAAAGTTAGCGAACTTAACGAACTCGAACATTTACAGCGGGCGAATATCTTTCAATTTAACCGCGACTTCGCGAATGCCAAACTGCATTTCGAGGCGATCATCGGCAGATTTGGCAGCGGGGCGATCGCTCCCGACGCCGTCTTTCAGATAGGCCGCGGATATGCTCAGCAGGCCGATTACGCCGAAGCCCTACGGTGGTTCGAGCGGGTGCAGGAACAGTATCCCGGTAGCCCTTCGGCGAAAGACGCTCTGCTGCAGGCTGCCGGAGCCTATGCTCGTGTCGCCAAACATAAAGAGGCAATAACACGCTATCAAAAGTTCATCGAACAATATCCATCGGATGAAAAGCTTCACCGTGCATATTTGAATATTGTCGATATTCTGCGTGATCAGGGCGACGACAGCGACGCGTTGAAATGGGCGGCGAAAACCCAAGGGATCTACAAAGGTAAGGTTGCCGAGGCAACTGCATTATTCGCCCAGATCCGCATCCGAATTAACCGCAAAGAATATCCGGAAGTTTTGAAAGATCTAGAAGTTCTAGCCGCGATGCCTGATCTCGGCGGATCAACTGTTCCGGGCAGCGCCTCGACGGAAGAGGTTAAATTCCTGAAAGGCTTCGTTCTCGAACAATCCATGCGTTTCGGCGAAGCGATCGATACGTATCTTTCGATTCCCGACGGGCGTAGCGAATACTACGGCTGGCGGGCGACTGCAAGGCTTAAAGCTCTGGCGGTGGACGAGAGCGCCAAGTCTTTCATCCTCCAGCGGCTTGGCGTCTACACCGGCGGCCTCAAGGCGAAAGATGCCGATGAGCGTCGGCGAAACGCACAGGCCGTTCTTCGGCTGACCGAGGCACCTGAGCTTCAAAAAAGTGCTATCGAAACTCTCAAGGTCGCGGTCAAAACGTTGCCGATGTATCAGGGAATCTCGGCTTTCAAAACGCTCGAGACCGGACGCAAGCAGATCCTGGATGCAAATTCGGAAGATCTGCCGCGGACCGGTGCTGACGAATTGCTGTTTCTCGGTCTCTATGATGAGGCTGCTCTGCAGCTTGAGCAGGTGCCGGGAAAGCCGATTTCGAATGACTACGCCTACAACCTCGCAATAACCTACAAGCTGGGCAACAGGGCAGACCGAGCGGTTGCGTTTGTTGAGCCGCTGTGGAAAAAAGTTCCGGCGGATTACCCGATCGAGATCATTCCGCGAGATCAATTACAGATGCTTTACCCGGCCCCGTATATGGGCGAACTCTTGAAATACGCCGTTCCACGAAAGGTCGATCCGCGTTTGTTGCTCGCGATAATGCGACAGGAATCGCGCTTTCAGCCGGACGCGAAATCGTACGCGGCGGCACGCGGACTGATGCAGTTTATCTCAACCACCGCTGCAAAGATCGCGGGCGAACTCGACCGGGATAGTTTCAGGCAGGACGAGCTTTACTATCCGCCGACTGCGATCCTGTTCGGCAGTCAATATCTGGCCGATCTGTTCAAGGTTTTTCCGGATCAGAGCGAGGCCGTTGCGGCGAGCTACAATGGCGGTGACGACAACATGAAACGCTGGCTCGCCCGCTCGGAATCGAACCTGCCTGATCTATACGTACCCGAGATCGCCTATTCGCAATCGAAAGATTACGTCCATAAAGTAATGGCGAGCTACCGGATTTACCAGTTTATCTACGACGAAAATCTGCGGGCGAGATGACATTTTTGCCTCTCTAATTCATCATCAGAATATGCGATATTTTTTGATTGCTTTTATTGCCATTTTTTTATTAACCGCCTGCGGCTCCGCTCCGAAAGCAGAGAATGCAAGTGCGGACGCAAAGCGTTATCCAATTAGAGGCAAGGTTGTCTCGGTCGATAAAGCCGCGAAAAAAGCTAACATTGATCACGAGGAAATCCCCGGATACATGGCCAAAATGACGATGGACTTTCCGATCCGCGAAGATTGGGTCTGGGAAGATCTGCTTCCCGGATCGGATATCCGTGCCGAACTCGTCGTCGATAACGCAAAGGGCGAGTTCTGGCTCGAGAAGATCGGCATTCTCGCCGCCCCGATACCGGGCAAGGCATTGCCGGTCGACGATAACTTCGCCCAGCTCGGCAAACCGGTGCCAAATTTCACGCTCACAAATCAGGACGGAAAACCCGTATCGTTCAATGATTTCAAGGGCAAGGCTCTGGCGATCACGTTTATCTACGCTAAATGCCCGCTTCCGGAATACTGCATCAGGATGTCAACAAATTTCAGTGATGTTGCCAATCAGGTAATGGCGGATCTGGAAATGAAAGACAAATATCGCCTGCTGAGTATCTCATTCGACCCGGCCAATGACACGCCCGAAAAACTGCGTTCGTACGGTCTCGGATATCTCGGAAAAGGAGCGAAACCCGATTTCTCCGTCTGGCAACTCGCTGTCGGCAAGGACGCAGAGGTTCGAAAGATCGCCGACTTCTTCGGCCTTCGTTACGAGATCGACCCGAACGACAAAACCAATTTTAATCACTCCCTCCGAACCGCCATCATAGCCCCCGACGGCAACGTCCACAAGATCCTGCCCGGCAATGAGTGGACGCCCGCGGAATTGTTAAAGGAACTGGAGGCGGCATCCGTAAAAGTCAAATAGCGGGTAAATTTTCGTTGTTGATATCCGTTTGTTGAAGTATGTTTAGGATATGTGCATCTCAATCGTGAATGTTTCTGATTTCGCAATCTCGATGCCGGTCGATGAACGTGTGCGTCTGGCTGAAAAGCTTTACCCCCTTCTACTGGAAAGATCCGTGGAGTAGACCTCGTTCCCATTAACAATTGTAGAAATAACATCTCTCGCATTCGACGCGAAGATGATTGCCGTGTGGACGTCATTTATCGGTTGCTGAGCGATGTCGGCGAGTGAGATGACGGCGATGTCGGCTTGTTTTCCGGCGTCTAGCGTGCCGGTCATCTCATCAAGGCCGAGGGCTTTTGCTCCGCCGATCGTGGCGGTTTCCAGCATTTGTCTGGCGGAGATGAAATTCCGTGAAGAGGACGCCCTTACTTCGTGCGGCCTTGTGCCAAAATCGCGATTGCGGGCGACGAGGGCTGCGAATCGTGATTCTTCGATGAGGTCGCAGGTGTTGTTGCTCGCGACCGAATCGCTACCGAACCCTACGGCGATACCGGCATCTAAAAACGCTTCGAAAGGAGCGTAGCCGTGGCCGAACTTGGCGTTTGATTTAGGGCAATGAGCGATCTTTGCTCCGTTTGCGGCAATTTTCTTGATGTCGCTGTCGGAGACGGTCACGCAGTGAGCGAGTAGCGGTTGGGTCGAAAGCACGCCGAGACGCGTCAGGTACTCGATCGGAGTGCAATGCGGACTTTCCCATTCGACGCCGAATTTTTCATAGACCGAGGTGAAAAAACCCGTCCCTTGTGTCAGTAGCTCGTGCTCGTGGCCTGATTCGGCGGCGTGGATCGAGAGCGGTACGCGATTTAGAATCGCGTATTGAGCGATCAGCTCAAACAGCCGCGACCCAACGGTGTATGGCGAATGCGGCGACAGTCCGACTTTGACGAGTTCAGTTTCTTCTGCCTTTAGGCCTTCGTATTTAGTTGCCAGCCTTAGAAAGTCTTCGTCGGCGGTTCGATTGTCCGGCGAAAACTCGGTCTCCTGAAAAACGATCCCGCGAAGGCCGACCGTTTTTAGGGCGTGTACTCCGGCGGGTCCCATCCGGCCGATATCGCCGAAACACGTGACGCCGGAGCGGGCACCTTCGGTCGCACCATCGACCGCCGCAGCAATGATGTCCTCATCCGAAAGCTTCGCCCTTATGTCCGTGAGCTTGAGCAGCCACGACGAGAAATCGTGTTCGACATCGTCGAGGGCACCTCGCATCGACGTGATCTCAAGATGCGAATGGCAATTTACAAAACCGGGAATGATCGCGGCCTCGCCGAAATCTTGCACTTCCGCATTCGGATATTGCCCGGCAATATCGGCTCTTGCACCGACTGCCACGATCTTGTCACCGTCAATAACAACGGCTCCGCCCTCTATCGGCGGAGAAGAGATCGGCAGGACGTAGTTGGCGGCAAGGATTTTCATAGCTTGAATTAAAACAAAAGAGCAACGAAAACAAAATATCGACAGTGCCGGCTTTTGGCACGAAGCCAGAATGATCTCCCACTGATCCTATTTTGGGTTTGTAGAGGTCCGGTAGCGGTCGAGAATCGAGGTGACGTAGGCCCGGGTGGATGGGATGCCGATCCGCGAGACGAAATCGGTTTCGGTGAGTGTTGCGGTGTCGGTGTCTTTGGTCCATTCTTCGACGCGGCTCGGACCGGCGTTGAAAGCAGCGAGCGTCATCGCTGTCTCGGCGGGACGTTCACGGTATTTTTCGCGAAGCTTTTCTAGATACCAGCAACCGACCTGAATGTTGCGTTCCGGGTCGGCTAGAAATACGTTGACGTTACCGGACATCTGCTTTTCAAATTCTTTGAAACCGGTTTCCTTTGCCCATTCGCGAGCGACGGTCGGCGTCACCTGCATTAGACCAACTTCCTCGGCGGCACCGACCTTCCAGGCGCGAAAATACGTCTCTTGATATATCAGGCTCCAGACCAGCTTTTCGTCGAGTCGATAGACCTTTGCCTGCCGATCGATCAGATCATCGTAACGGTGAAGCCAATACGAGGGGAAATATATCGCGCCTGAACCGGCGATGACGGCGAAAACAAACACTATTGAAATAAGGTAACGGATCATCGATCGGTCTGCCCTAACATGCGTGAGATCTCGTCTTCGTGTTTTAACTCGACGTTCTCTGTGCGCATATTCTTGCGTTCCTTTGCGGCGACGGTTGTGCTGCCGGAGCGGGCCATTTCGGCAAACAGATCCACATCGAAATCGGCCTCGGCGGCCATTTCTTTGCGGATCTCGAGCAGTATTTCGATAAATTTAGATCGGCGGTACATTTTGTGGCGGCATCAGCCTTTTTTCGAAAGCTCCTGTTTAGGGGTGATGGTGTCCAGCGTTCGGAATGAGAGGCCGTCATCATTGCAAAATATCTCAACTGAGCTCGATTCCGCGATCTGACCCTGAAGCAGAGCTTCTGACAGTTCATCCTCGATGTATTTTTGCAGAGCACGTTTGAGCGGTCTCGCACCATACCTGCGATCGCCGCAGGTCTTGTCGATCAACCATTGCTTCGCATCGTCGGTCAAACTTATTTTAAGTTGACGTCCGTCAAGCAGTGCGTTCAGACGAGTGACCTGCAGATCGATGATCTCCAGCAGGTCGGCATCGGCGAGTTCGTCGAATAGAACGATCTCGTCGAGACGATTGATGAATTCCGGAGCGAATGTCTGGCGAACGATCGACAACACCTGCTCCTCGAGCTTGTCCCGCGAGGTAGCAGCGTTTGCCTGAAAACCAAGCGTGCCGCTTTTTTGGATCACGCGGGCACCGAGATTCGACGTCATTATGAAGATAGCGTGTTTGCAATCGACAGTCTGGCCCATCGCATCGGTCAAAACGCCGTCCTCGAAAACTTGGAGCAAGACGTTGAACAGATCCGGGTGAGCCTTTTCAACCTCGTCGAAGAGCACAACAGCGTATGGCGAACGGCGAAGTTTCTCCGTCAACTGCCCGCCTTCCTCATGGCCGACGTATCCCGGAGGCGAGCCGATGAACTTCGAAACCGAATGTTTTTCCATGAATTCGCTCATGTCAAAACGAATCAGCGAGCGTTCGGAGCCGAATAAATATTCCGCCAGGCCGCGGGCGACCTCGGTTTTACCGACACCGGTCGGGCCGAGAAAAAGGAACGATCCAACCGGGCGGTTTGGATTTTTGAGCCCGGCACGCGAACGGCGAATGGCTCTCGCGAGGGCGGAGATCGCCGGCCGCTGCGAAACTATACGTTCGTGCAGAGCTGACTCGATCTTCATCAATTTTTCGGCTTCTTCGAGCTTGATCGACGCGACCGGAATGCCGGTCCAGCGGGCGATCACGTCCTCAACGTCGTCGCGGGTGACCTCGACGGCGAAGAACGAATCTTCGAGTGTCTGCAGTTCGTATGAGATCAGCTGATCTTCGTTCGCGGCGACGCGTTTCCAGTTTTCGACCGTTTCCTTCCACGAGGGCTCGCCGCGATTCTCGTGATGATACCGCAATTTCGCTCTCGCTCCGGCTTCGTCTAAAACGTCGATCGCCTTATCCGGCAAAAATCTGTCCGCGATATATCGGTTGGATTGCTGAACGGCGGCGGCCAAAGCGTCTTTTGTATAACGGATCTGATGAAATGCTTCGTAGCGTTCGACGATGCCCTCGATGATGGTAAGGGCGTCAGTCTCATTTGGCGGATCGACCTTGACCGATTGAAACCGGCGTTCGAGAGCCCGATCTTTTTCGATGGTTTTACGGTATTCGGTAGGAGTTGTCGCCCCGATGCACTGGATCTCGCCGCGTGAAAGTGCGGGTTTGAGAATATTAGCGGCATCGAGCGTTCCCTCGGCCGATCCAGCACCGACGAGCGTGTGGAGTTCGTCGATGAAAACGATGCAGTCTTCGCTCTCGCGAAGCTCGACCATTATCTTCTTCAGGCGTTCTTCGAACTGACCGCGATATTTGGTTCCCGCAACAACGAGTGAAAGGTCGAGAGATAAAATGCGTTTGCTATCGAGAAAGCTCGGTACGTTCTTCTCCACGATCCGCTGCGCAAGACCCTCGATGATGGCGGTTTTGCCGACGCCGGATTCGCCGATCAGAACCGGATTATTTTTAGTGCGGCGGCATAGAATTTCGATCAGGCGTTCGATCTCAGGTTCGCGGCCGATCAGCGGGTCGAGTCTTCCCTCGGCAGCCTCGACGGTTAGGTCGCGTGTGAATTCGGCGAGGCTCGGCGTCTTGCTAGTATCTTTCGCCGGAGAAAAAATACCGGGCACGCCTGCCTGCCGCGTCATTTCGTCGCGGACATCGTGCAGACGGAGGCCGTAGCCGAAAAGGATCTCCGCGGCGATCGATTTTTCTTCGCGAACGAGACCCAGCAGCAGATGTTCGGGGCCGATATGACGATTCTTGAGTTGTCGGCTTTCTTCGTTGGCGTAAAAAAGTATTCGTTTTGTGATCGCCGACAGGTGAAGCTCAGATGATTGCGGGATGCGGTCACGCAGGACGATGCGTTCCTCGACATCCTTCCGGATCGTTTCGACCGTCAGGCCATGGCGGAAAGGAAAAAACCGGGCTGAAAGATTCTTATCCTCGCGCATTAGCCCGAGCAGTATGTGTTCCGGCGCGATGACCTGCGACCCATACTGGAGCGCTTCGTATCGAGCGAAAAAAATTACCCGGCGTGACCTCTCGGTATAGCGTTCGAACATAGATTATCTGACCAACGGAATCGACCGAACAATGTAATCATATCGAAAATCCGTTACGAGGCGTTAACTTATACAAGATTATTTTCGAATGAACCAGCCAAGTAAACTCGCAAAGCCGCTCGAAATCCAGAAGTAATTATCTTTGCCTCTTTTCGTCAGGTTAGTTCGGCAAGGTTGATATCGGGTCGAGGTCGATCCGGCCGCTGCCAGGTACTTCTTGAACAATAGCTTCGTTCTTGTTTGAGAGGCTGCGTAGAATTTGGCCGGCCGGGGCCAGTTCGACTCGGGCCGTGAGGACGCGGGAGATGCGTTTTGGGAGGATCTTTGGAGCGAGCCCGGCGATCGAATCGGCGAGGGCAATAATATCGCCGCCGCCGGACCAGTGTTCGCGGACGACGGTTTCGTCGGAGCGGTTAACGAGCCTCAGCAAAACGAGTGCGACCACGTACAGATCATCGACCTGGCCAATGAACGGGAAAATGTCGGGAATAAAATCAAGCGGCGAGATGACGTAAACGATCGCGGCGGCGAATAGTGCCCTTTCGGCGATCGGGACGCGATTATCCTTAAGCAGGCGTCCGAGCAGCATCACCATGTTCGGCAGAAACATCAGAAAGTTGTGCATTCGGCCTTTCATCTCCGATTTTTCGCGGCGTTTCAGTTTTGCTTTTGACTCGTTCATAGTTTTACCTCGCTCGTGTTTTCAAAGTGTATTGAATAGCCGTTATTAGAGCAAGTTTCGCGTAACTTGGTTGTATGGTAACTTCAGTAGTCAGAAGTCAGTTGTTGGATTCAAAACAAGCCGGCGACTGACAACCGACAACAGAAATATGATTTTGCAGCAGATCAGACAGCGGGCGGCGGCGGACCTTCAACATATAATTTTGCCCGAGGGCGAAGACATTCGGACCGTTCAGGCAGCGGCGATCTGTTCCGCGGAGCGTATCGCGAAGATCACGATCCTCGGTAATGAGGAAAAGGTGCGTTCGATCGCGTCAGATGCCGGTGCGAATCTCAACGGCGTCGAAGTGCTCGATCATCTGCGATCAAGCGAATTTGGCAAACTCGCAACGCTCTATCATCAGATTCGTCGAGCAAAAGGCGTGACGCTCGAGGAAGCGGAACAGGCGGTCAAAGATCCGCTATATTTTGGAAATTTGATGGTTCGCGAAGGGAAGGCTGACGGTTCGGTAGCAGGTGCGACGAATACGACTTCGCATACCGTCGCCGCGGCACTGCGATGTATCGGCGTTCGCGAAGGGCTGAAGACCGTTTCCAGCTTTTTTCTGATGGTCGTGCCGGATAAGAAGTTTGGGGCCGGCGGAGCGATGATCTACGCGGATTGCGGTGTCGTCATCGATCCCGACGCCGGCGAACTCGCTGAGATCGCCATCGCATCGGCGGATTCTTGCAAGGCCTTATTGCAGGTCGAAGCGTGCGTCGCGATGCTCTCTTTTTCTACGAAGGGAAGTGCAAAACACCCATCTTTAGACAAGATCATCGAGGCCACTAAAACCGTTCGCGTTCGGATGCCGGATCTCAACATCGACGGCGAACTCCAAGCCGACGCTGCTCTCGTTCAATCAATCGCCGACTTAAAAGCTCCCGGTTCACCCGTCGCCGGACGCGCCAACGTTCTCATTTTCCCGGATCTCAACGCCGGAAATATCGCCTACAAACTCACCGAACGCCTCACCGGCGGCACCGCCATCGGCCCGATCCTCCAAGGATTAGATCGCCCGTGCAACGACCTCTCCCGCGGTTGCAAGGCCGACGATATAGTCGATGCGATCGCGATCACGGCTGTCCAGTCGCAGGCGAGGAAACGGTCAGTTTGATGAAACCTTCGACCTTTTCCGCTTGTGCAGATCAAAAAGTTCTCCTGCTTTTAGAAAATTAACTAGCATCGCTCCCTTTCGATCTTTCGCATCAACAAACATTACTTGAGTTGTTCCGGTGACGGTCAGTTTGCGGTTGTCTTCGATGAGGACGGCGTTGTCTTCGTCGATGCCGATGCCTAGATATGTTGGGTTTTCAATAATGTATCCGAATAGGCGATTGTGCCGTTGGCGAACAAGAAAGTGCTGATCGAACATTACTTTCTGGATGAGTCCGAGACCTTTGCGGACGCCGACCTGCTTTCCGTCCAGTATTTTGAGATCGGCTTCGCCGGTCATCATTGGATCGGACATTACGGCCGCACCGGCGCTTGTGCCGCCGAACGGGGTTCCGAATGCGTATTTGTCGCGAAGCAGTTTTAGCAGTTCTTCGTCGGCGAGCACATCCATTATTCGATTCTGATCGCCGCCGGCAAAGAAGATCGCTTTAGCTTGTTTGAGCTGTTCGATAAATTGCTTTCGCTTTTCGGTATCAAGCCGGCTCGTCGCGGCATGGTCGACGGAAAACGGCATTTGCGACCTGAACTCCTTCTTCAACGCGTCAAAGCTCTCATCCGGAACGCCACTTGCCCACGTTATTACCAGGATCCGAGCCTTTTCACCGCCCGCCCATTCAACGAATTTCTTAACTGCGTCAGGTGGTCGCTTGCCACCGCCAACAACCAAGAGTCGTTGCTGAGCGATGCTATTGACGGCCGCGATGAGTACTATTAGTCCTGCGTAGATCAGTTTGCGTCGTGTTTTCATTAGCATATTTCCGGGTCTCAATTTTGGCGCGGTTTTATCGTGATTCTGTGTACGAAGAGATCGGCTGGAGCAAGGTTTGACGCTAGCCTTGACCTCGTTCCGGAACCTCGATCTTGGTCTTTGAAATAAATTCACCACAATCCGCTAAATATCCATTTTTACAGTAGAAAATTGGCTTTGGATAGGTGTATGCTTATAAGTTAGACGTTTTGGTCTGCGGCATCCCTATTTGCTGGTTTGGTTTTACTTTCACCGGATCGATTTTCGGGCCGTTCGGCATGATTTCTATATTACATAAATATTAGCTAGGGTTTTTTATTAAAATGGCATTTAAGTCTTTATTTAGTTTATTTTCAAGCGATCTGGCGATCGATCTCGGTACGGCGAATACGCTGGTATATGCGAAAGGCCGCGGAATCGTCGTTTCGGAACCGTCGATCGTCGCTATCAACCGCATTACAAATCAGGTCGAGGCCGTCGGCCGCGACGCAAAGGAAATGCTGGGGCGTACGCCGGGCAACATTGTCGCGATCCGTCCGATGAAGGACGGCGTTATCGCTAATTTCGAAGTTACGGAGAAAATGCTCCAGCATTTTATCCGCAAGGCTCACAACGGTAAATCGTGGGTTCGGCCGCGAGTGGTCATTGGAATTCCGTCCGAGATCACACAGGTCGAGCGGCGAGCGGTCGAGGATTCGGCATATCGTGCGAAAGCGTCGGAGGTTTATCTGGTCGAGGAAGCGATGGCTGCTGCGATCGGTGCCGGCCTGCCGATCACCGAACCGCACGGCAATATGATCGTTGATATCGGCGGCGGCACGACCGATATCGCCGTTATTTCGCTATCGGGCATAGTTTATTCGCGAGCCGTTCGGGTCGCGGGTAACGAAATGGACGACGCGATCACGCAATACATCAAACGCAAATATAATCTCCTGATCGGCGAACGCACCGCCGAGGCGATCAAGATCGCCCTTGGAAGTGCCTTCCCGCTCGAAGAGCCGCTGTCGATGGACGTTCGCGGCCGAAACCTCATCGAGGGCATCCCCAAGACCATCACTATGACCGACGAGGAAGTTCGCGAGGCACTGTCTGACGCGATCTCGACGATCATCAATGCCGTTCGCGTCGCCCTCGAACGCACACCGCCTGAACTCTCCGCCGATATTATTGAACGCGGGATCGTTCTCACCGGCGGCGGAGCACTGCTCAAGAATCTCGACAAACGTCTGATGATCGAAACCGGGCTGCCGGTCGTCATCGCCGACGATCCGCTCTCATCCGTTGTGCTCGGCACCGGAAAAATGTTGTCTGATTTCGAACTCCTCAAACGCGTTCGTTGGGATAATTCACTAATGACAGGAAGTTAGAACAGCGAATCGGTGGTCATTTGTCAGAAAAGACAATATCGGCAACTGACCACCGACAACTGACCACCGACAATGGTTGAGCGTAGTCAAAAAGAAGTTTGGCGATTGACCCCGTGGTTGATGATCGCGTTGCTCCTGATGAACTTTATCCTGATGGCGTTCGATGCCAGGGACAGTACATCCGGACAGCGCATCGTCAGGACGTGGACGCAGACTGGAGCAGATTTTGTGCAGTCGCCGGTGACGTCGATCGCTGCGTCGGTGTCGAATTATTTCTCATCGATCTCGTCTCTCCGATCGGCCAAGACCGATAATGACATGCTTACCCAGCGGGTACAGGAGCTCGAGGTCGAGGTCAAGCTAAAATCTGATCTTGCAAACGAAAACGAGCGGCTAAAATCGCTGCTCCAGCTTAAAGAAACCAGCAAATACAAGATCCTGACAGCCCGCATCATTGGCCGTGATCCGTCGGTCTGGTTCGATTCGTCGATCATTAATCGCGGCAGCCTCGACGGCGTTCAGCTCAATATGCCGATCGTGACCGACGGCGGCCTCGTCGGCCGTGTGACAGCGGTCAGTCCGCTGACGGCTCAGGTCGATCTGATCACTTACAGCAAATCGGGCCTCGGCGGCATCATCGGCGAGATCGGCGAATCGAGTGCTCTCGGCGTCATTGTCGGCACGAGCAAAAAAGATCTGCTGGAGATGAAATACGTTCCCGGCAGCATCGACGTGCAGGTCGGGCAAACGGTTTTCACCACCGGGCAGGACGGCATTTTTCCGCCGGGCTTAAAGGTCGGCGAGATCGTTAGCATCGTGACCGGTTCGGCGACGACTCCGCACCAGATCCAGATACGTCCGGCCGCGAGGCTGAATTCGATGCAGGAGGTCGGTGTTCTCCTATACGAACCTCCGCCAAAAGCCGTATTCGAACAAAAGCTGCCGAACGCGGTCAAGAAGTAGGTCCACAAGGGAAAAGGGAGAAGGTAGAAGTCAGAAGGTAGAAACCAGAAACCAGAAACTCGAAACGGTATTAATGGAAGGCGTAAAACTTACAATAGCTCTGATCATCGCGATTCTGCTGCAATGGACGCTGCGGAACGCGTTTGAGCCGTTGGCGTATATCGACTTTCCGCTGATCATCGTCGTTTATGCCGCACTGCAACGAAACTCAATACGGGCGATTCTGTTTGGCACGATCGGCGGACTCGCGGTCGACGCTTTGAGCGGCGGACTGCTCGGTGCGAACGGCTTTACAAAAACGATCATCGCCTTTGCGGTATCAGAGATCGCCCGGCGCGTCTACCTGGACAACTTATTGCTCAGGATACCCGTCATAGCTGGTGCCAGTGCGCTTAACGGTCTTATCTATTTTGGCCTTCATCGTCTGCTCGGGCAGCCGCCGTCAGGCGACCTGATAGTGGTGGGGGCTTACTCGCTCATCGGTACGACGATCTGCGGCACGTTGATCTACCTAGTGCTCGACAGTTTTTCGGGCGGCCGCGTGAAGCCAAAAAAACGCGATATGTTTTCCCCTCGACGGCAGACACGCCGCCGCAACCCTATTCGATTGAACAAATAAAAAGTCTGTATGAAAATCAACGATCACGTTCAAAACCTGGGTGCCCGCGTCGGAACGATCCAAATACTCGCGTTTCTTCTGCTCGCTCTCTTGGGTGCGCGGCTTTATTACCTGCAGATCGTCAAGGGCGACTATTACGCGGAACGAGCCGAGAACCAACGCATTCGCTTGATTCCAATTCCGGCACCGCGCGGTGCGATCTTCGACCGCAACGGAAAACTGCTCGTCGATTCGCGTCCGACGTACAACGTTGTCCTATCGAACGAGGGATTCAAAGCGATCAAGGTGAACGAGCGCGTCGACGAATACGCCAATGGCCTCAGCCTGGACCGTCAGTTTGTCGTCGAACGCCTTAATTTGATCAAAAAGCAGAACGAGTTCGAGACGATGGTACTGAAGGAAAATGTCGGGATGCAGGATATATCTTGGGTTGAATCGCATTCGCTCGAGTTTCCCGAGCTCCGCGTCGAGCTGCAACCGCAACGATTCTATCCACTCGGCGAATCGCTAGCTCACGTGCTCGGATATGTCGGTGAGATAAGCCCGAAACAGCTCGAAGATCCTGAGGTCAAAGCCAAGGGCTTCCGTCCCGGCGACGTTGTCGGCAAAGGCGGGCTCGAGCAATATTATGATGAATTTCTCCGCGGAAAGCCCGGATACCGAAAAGTGATCGTCGACAGTCGCGGCCGCGTTCAGGCAGAGGTTGAAAAGGTCGATCCGCAATCAGGGCAAGATCTCGTTTCGACCATCGACTACGACCTGCAGATGAAGGCCGAGGAGCAACTCGCCAATTCGTCGACCAAACGCGGAACTGTCATCGCGATGGACCCGAATAACGGAGAAATAATGGCGATGGCATCGGCCCCGTCGTTCGACCCGAACGTTTTTGTTCGCGGCAGTTCGACACCCGAGGGACGCAAACAGATCGCGGCGTACTGGCAGGACGAGAAACGCCCGCTTTATAACCGAGCGATCCAGGGCCGCTATCCGCCGGGATCCACGTGGAAAATACCTGAATCGATGGCCGGCCTCGAACAGGGAGCGATCACGGTCGCCCGTTCAAACCTCGTTTGCGGCGGCGGAATCACGATAGGAAATAAGTTCACCCGCTGCATGGGCAGCCACGGTTCGCCTCCGCTTAGTTTTGCGATCACCAAATCCTGCGACGGCTATTATTACCGGCTGGGACTAAAAATGGGCATCGAGGGAATGATAAAGATGATCGAGACGTATGGCTTCGATAAACGCTCGGGCGTCGATCTGCCGAACGAAAAAGTGCCGCAAACGCCCAAAACCTGGATGCCGTACATACTCAAAAACGAAGGCAAATGGAGCGATATTCGTACCGTTTACGCATCGATCGGACAGGACACGGTTGTCGTCACGCCGATCTCGATGCTTCGGGCGGTCGCGAGCATTGGTGTTCACGGGAAGATGTACACGCCGCATTTCCTGCGTGAATTCAGATCGATCGGAGCCGTCGGACCTGAAGACGACGCGAACTTTATTGCCGCCCGGCCGTCGTTCGGCTTTGACCATCCCGAGCCGAAGATCATCCCGATGACCGACGAGCAATATGACGTCGTGGTGAAAGGAATGTGGGGCGTCGTCAACGGCGGCGGTACGGCCGGTTCGATCAAGATTTCCGATTTTGATATTGCCGGTAAGACCGGAACCGCTCAGGTCGCATCGCTCGGCAAGGATACAGGAGACGACAAGGATCATGCGTGGTTCGTTTCATTTGCACCGGCGTATAAACCTGAAATTTCAGTGATCGTTTTGATCGAAAACTCCGGATTCGGCGGTTCGAATGCGGCTCCCGTCGCTAAGGCAATGTACGAAACCTATCTGGCAAAACGAGTGCCGCCGAAGGCCGAAGGGCAGGAGGTCGCTGTAAGGTAGTGGCAGCAATCTTCGATAAAAAAGACCTTCGCGATTTCGACTGGCAGACCGCTCTGCTGGCGATCGCTATTGCGGCGTTCGGGGTCTGGCAGATCCACAATGCGCTGCCGACCGAGAGCGTCTGGACGAAGCAAATAGTTGGTATCTTTATTGCGCTGGTGGCATTTATCGTCGTCAGTTTCACTGATTACCGGCGGTTGATCGATTCGGCTCCCCTATTTTATATTTTCGGACTCGTACTACTTATTCTCGTGCTCACACCGCTTGGGGTGCAGGTGAACGGGCAAAAGGCGTGGGTCAGATTACCGATCGTTGGTCAGTTTCAGCCGTCCGAATTCGTTAAGATCCCGACCGTTCTGATGCTCGCCAAATACTTTGGCAACAAGAAGGGCAATTCGCTCAAGCTAAAAGAGATCCTGGTGGGCTGTGCGATCTTCGCCGGACCCGTCGGCCTGATCATGCTCGAACCGGATGCCGGTCAGGCGATCACATATTTTCCGATCTTAGCGGCGATGTTTTTCCTTTCGGGCATCAAGGTTCGTTACGTCGTGCTGGCTTTGGTCGCCGCGGCGGTGATGGTACCGGCCGCGTGGTACGTGGGCGTCCAGTCGGGTAAGATCAAGAAATATCAGCAGGAACGTATTCTCGCCATCACGAACCCCGATCAGGTAGATCCGCGAGGTTATGGATATCACACGATCCAATCGACTATCACGGTCGGCAAGGGCGAATTGTCCGGCATCAAGGGCGATACCGAGACTTCGCAGAGCGTTCTGAAATTTTTGCCTGAGCCGCAGACCGACTTTATTTTTGCGGTAACAGCTGAGAACACAGGATTTATCGGTTGTGTGTCACTTCTGTTGGCGTACGCGATCTTACTTTCGAGGATGATCGCCGGTGCCCGTCAGGCTTCTGACCGGGCGGGAATGCTTGTTATAATGTCGGTCGTATGCGGAATGGTGTTCCAGATATTTATGAATGTCGGAATGGCTCTTGGCGTGCTGCCGGTCATCGGTGTGCCGCTGCCGCTGATGAGTGCGGGACTCTCCGCCCTGCTTTCTACATTTATCGCGATCGGCTTTGTGGTTAGTGTTAGGTTACGTCGTTTTGTTAATTAGGAGTTTTAAGATGGCCAGAGATGAAAGGAAATTGAGAAGTACCGAGGTCGAGTCACAACCCGCGAAAAAGGCCGGTCTTTCGACTATCACCGTAATGTTGATGGCGATGTTACTCGCTCTATCGGCGGGTGCGATGACGGGCGTTTTGGCATCGTATTACCTCAATAACTCGCGCTACTCGGTCGAGGTTTCGGCACTTGCCACCTATCGTCCGCCGCAGGTGACGACGATCTATGCCGACGACGGCGAAACGATCCTCGCCGAGTTCGCCATCGAAAAGCGTATTCCTATCAAGATCCAGGATGTTCCCGACAAGGTTACTGACGCTCTGATCGCCATCGAAGATTACCGATTCCGCGACCACATCGGTATTGACCCGTACCGCATCCTCGGCGTTATCTATAAAAATTTAACGACCGGAAGAGTTGAAGGCGGTTCGACCATCACGCAGCAGCTCGCCAAAAATCTATTCCTCTACAAAGACCAAACCTACACCCGAAAGGTCAACGAGTGGGCCGTCGCACTGCAGATCGAGCGGCTCTACACAAAGGATCAGATACTCGAGATGTATATGAATTACATCTTTCTGGGTGCGGGTTCTTACGGTTATGAGGCCGGTTCGCGAACGTATTTCGGCAAATCGCTCAAAGATCTTTCCCTAGAAGAGGCGGCACTGCTCGCAGCGATTCCAAAATCGCCTGAGTATTCGCCGACGCGAAACCGGGCGAAGGCGACCGAACGCCGCAACATTGTTCTCGACCAAATGGCAAAGTATTTCCCTGAGAAATATTCGCAAAGCGAGGTCAATGCTGCGAAAGCACGCGAGATCAAGCTCGCTGATACCGCTTATTACCAGTCACAGCCGAAATCCACCGCCTGGGATTATCCGGTCGAGGACATTCGCAAATACCTGGAGGAAAAATACACCACACGCGTCGCGCAGGGCGGCCTAAAGGTTTACACAACGATCAATGTCGAGGCTCAAAAGCTTGCGACGCAGGCTGTTCGTCAGCGGCTGCGTGATTACGACCGCGGTCGTGCGTGGCGTTCGGAATACGGAAATATTCTCATCGATGAGGATGGCCAGCCGATGACCGAAGCAAAGGAGATCGCAAAGACACTCGAATCATTCAAACATGCCGATTGGTACGGCGACGATTATAAAGAGGGCGAGTACATTAAGGGTCTCGTAATGAAGGCAAACCCGTCATCGGATGAGGTCGGTGTCAGATTCGGCAGATACAAGGCGGTCGTTCGTGCCGGCAATATGGGCCGTAGCGGCAAACGTCCCGTCGCTGAATTAAAGCCCGGATTCTTAGCCGAGTTCCTGGTTAAAAAAGTCGATCCAAACTCACAGACGCTTGAGGTCGAGTTAATGCAGGTGCCGGAGGTCCAGGCCGCGATAACGTGTATCAATTCACACACCGGCGAGATCGTCGCGATGGTCGGCGGATACGACTTTCAGACGAGTAAATTTAATAATGCGACGCAGGGATTGAGGCAAACCGGATCGGCGTATAAACCATTTATTTACACGGCAGCGGTCGAGGACGGGATGACACCTGACTCGATCGTATCGGGTGCACCTATCAAACGCGGCGGGTGGTCGCCAACAAATTACGGTGGTGCACCGAGTCATCCTAACGTCCCGATGAAGATCGCCCTCGCGAAATCTTACAACATCGCGGCTGTCCACTTGCTCGAGCAGGTCGGCATTCAGGCGGGCGGCCAGATGGTCCGCAGATTCGGTATCACGAATCCGATGGCGCCGAGTTTGCCTTCCGCTCTCGGTGCCAGCGAGGCTTCGCTGCTCGAGATGACATCGGCGTACGGTGCGTTTCCGAATAAAGGCATTCGCGTCGCTCCCCATCTAATCCGAAAGGTCTTTAATCGCGATGGAACGATACTCGAACAGTTCGAAAATACCACGTCAAAGGTAACGAGCGAATACGTTGCCCTGACAATGGTGAAGATGATGCGTGGCGTAGTTGCGGGTGGTGGTACAGCGACAAGTGCGAGTGCAGCAGGCTTCCCGCTTGCGGGAAAGACCGGAACGGTCAACAACGAAACTGACGTTTGGTTCATCGGCTACACGCCGACCTACGTGACCGGCATCTGGATGGGTAATCCACTTCGAAAAGAATCGCTCGGAGCCGGAATGACCGGCGGTCACGGAGCGGTGCCATATTTTAATGCCTTCATGAACGGCTTTATGAAGGGCAAACCGAGGGATAGTTTCCCTGAACCGCCACCGATGCCGGGCGACATCAGGGCATTGTCCGAACGGAATAAACGTGAGGAGCTTGAAAAGTTGAGTGAGGCCGACGTCAAAGGTCGTCTCGCAGGCGGGCCCTCGGTCCCGTCGAAAACCGTTATTGATCCTGCTCTGCTCCCGCCCGATAAGGTTGGCGATGAAAATAAGCCGTCGACCGAGCCAGATAAACCATCGGTCGCTCCGCTCGAAAATACTCCGGTGATCAGACGAACCGACGTCAAACCACCCGTCAGCAAACCCGACCCGCCGTCAGAAAAACCTTCCGGCGAAAAACGAAAGGGCAAGAAAGGCGACGGTTAAAGTCACAGAGGCTGTCTGAGGTTGGTTTTCGTGGTTTCATTAAACGATTATCTAGGAAATAAAATTGAATGCACGCTTTTCCCTCTGACGAACATTGTTTATGACGGCAAATTATCTCGTACTATCCTTTGTTGCGGATCATATCCATCAAACTACGCTCGCCTTCCCAAATATTTTCAATCTGCGCCCATGCGAGTCGCGACATTGGGCCCAACCATTGAATGAAGACCTCTGACCCACAGGTATGAGATGCTACAGTCTGGATTCCTTCGATAACGCCAACTGAAGCGATGCGGCGAGCGTCTTGATCACCTTCGTTCAATATCTTTTCGATCGCGGAAAATGCGTCGACGAATTCTGAAGTGCTGCAGTGTTCATAAGACTCGACGAGGTAACGTGCAAACTCCGCAGCGTCATTGAAGGAACCGGGTTCTTCGCCCTCCCACCACGCGAGATGTTCCTGCCAGGTCGGTTGAAAGCCGGGACATGCGGTTAGTAGCAGCGGCATTACCTCAGACTTAGTGATCACTCGAGATTCAAGCTGCATACGGTTATGATTGAGTGAGCGAAAGCCCTAGAGCATTCCTTCCTATCGCAGAAATTCACCCAAGTAATACGGGAGCATTTTTCGCCACCAGACCCAGTCGTGGGCTACGTCGTGGCCCCAGATGTCGAGGCGGTGCGGGATGCCTTTTGAGTGGAGGACGCCGGAGAGGTCGCGGCTGCGGTCGGGAGCCTCGAAATCGCCTTGGCCGGTGACGATGACGATCGAATCTGCGTGCTGCAGACGCGGCAGATGAAAATCGTCGTTCAGATTCTTCAGATACGCTATCGGATTATTGAAATAAACGTTGTCGTCGAAATAGCTCTCCAGATAATTGTAGATATCGTAGCTGCCGCTCATAGCGATCACGCCCCGAAAATTATCGCTGTGTTTGAAGTAGGTATTGGCGGCGAGAAACGCGCCGAGGCTGGCTCCGGTCGTCAGCGGCCGTGCGTCTTCGCCGCACTCGTTGCGGATCAGCGGCAAGACCTCTTCCATAATGTATTTGTCGTAACGCGACAGCATCTCGACCTTCCAGCCGGGATGCGATTCGCGATTCAACAGGCTGTATTTGTTGACCGAGTTGATCGAGTAAGCACGGATCAGACCGGCGTCGAGAAAGGGTTTGATCGCATCGATCAGATAGAAGCGTTCATACTCAAGATAATCCGCCGCCGCCGTCGGGAACATTAGCAGTGGGTAGCCGGCATGTCCGTATGCCACGAGCGGCATGTCCATATTCAAATTGTGGCTGTACCACGAAGTTGTCTCTCGTCTCATAAGATCTAAAAATTTGACCGAAATTTAATCGAAGTTTCGAGATTAAACCAAAAGGTACTCAACCGCAAAGCCGCATAACTGCGACGAATGCAGGAATCGAGCAATTCGGGCATTCGTCGCGATCTGATTATTTAACTACCGATATCTCACGAGTCGTCGTGTTATATCCGCCGTTCTCGACGGGTTTTCCGTCTTTGTCGATCAGCTCGAGTTTGATCGTGTGTTTGCCTGCGGTCCAGCCCGACAACCAGATCGGTGCCCATTTTTCAAGCATTTTTGGGGCGTCGCCGTCGATCGTGTACCTGACCTTGTATTCGCCGCCGTCACCTGAAAGCTTGGCGTTCGCCAGCCAAAAATCGACCATGATCGCATCCGCGTCAGGTCCCTTGTATTCGCCTTTAGGTCGGCTGTAGGTGAGCAGCGGTTTCGTTGCATCGATCGCACCAGCCGAGCTTTCCTTCATTTCCTTCGCCTCCGGCGTTGGCTTGGCAGTCGCGGTATTCGCGTTTGAGTTCGCGTTCGACATCGGTGCTCCATTGGCGGTCGCGGGTTTAGTGGTGTCTGCTCCGCCATTTTTCACGGAGAATTTTACGATCTGAAACGCGCCTTCGTTCTTATAGCTTTCGTGCCACGGACGCGAAGGGAAAACTCGCAGCGTATGCTCGCCGTCGCTAACATTTTTCAGCTCGAACTCCTGATCCAGATTGTAATACGCATCGTACGCCTGGTTGTCGAGAATGACGTGAATGTGATTGCCCGTATGCGTTTCCTCGTTCATCATCGGCTTGTATCCTTTCAGGTCGCCGGAGATCTCGAGTCTTACCTTCACTAAAGACGTCGCAATGGCGGCGTTCGCTTTCGGCTCGACGATCTTCAGCGTCGGTGCCGCCGTGTCCTGCTCGCCACGCGCGGCCATCAGATCTTTTATTTTCTGCGGACGCTCAACCACCGAAAGCGTTTGCGCAGCCGGCGAAACCGCCGCATTAGTATTATTGGCAGGAGCATTATTAGTAGTCGCCGCTCCGCCGCAAGCTCCTAAAAATACCACCGACGAAAGCAAAACAGATAAATTGCGATTGTTAAATTTCATATATCCTCCGAAATCTAGAACGAGCACTGGTTAAAGGCTGGTTACCAAAATTTTATTCCCCTCTTCGTTGCCCTTTCGCGTCTTCGCGGAAACTCCACAGAACCTTTTCCCACAAAGACGCAAACTGGCAAAGAAGAAATTACTTTTTGGCATTCGCGAACGCTCTTTCGCCGACGTACGCGTATTCGAAAACTGACGCGAAATTTGTTATCAAAAGTTCCTCGACCTCATTCATATCGATCTCCCGTCCGAGGATCTTGTCCATCGACGCGACGGGCTCGCCTTCGCAGGCGATGATCCAGTTGTAGTAGCTGAGATCAGTATTCACATTTAGTGCAAAACCGTGCGTCGTGACCCAGCGTTTTATATGCACGCCGATTGCCGCCACCTTTCCCTCGGCTGTGTGAACGCCGGTCAGACCAGCGATGCGAAACGCATCGATACCGACATCGGACATTGTGCGGATCAGGACCTCTTCGAGATCGCGGACGTATTTATGAACGTCTTCGCGATCGGGTGATAGGCTAATTATAGGGTAACCGACGATCTGTCCGATGCCGTGATAGGTCACTTTGCCGCCGCGATTGCTCTCGAAAACATCAATGCCCAGTTTTTTCAAATTCTCCGC